>NZ_JCBANG010000002.1:0-173364 GCF_059760905.1 Achromobacter sp. 1011811831 | reverse complement strand
TTGCATCGCATCGAAGGTTGGCTACACCCCGGTTGGCTTGTCATCTTGTTCAGACCACCCATCCGGGTTAACCCTGAATCAACACCACCAGCCAAGCCCAAGACTATAACACAATTTTTGCAGTCTGCGCAACTGACTTCTGCCTGATTTGCACCGAACCTTGCAATAACCGCTTGGCGCTCAACGTTCCGAAGAACCTCGTTTGCCGCTGCGGCAGATCGCTGGAAAAACCAGCAACCCGTTGCGTCCTGCTTGGCTTCGCAGTTCACAAAACTGCTTGAACTGCGAAGGAGCGAGACTATAGCACGGAATTTGAATCTGTGTCGCCGCTATGACACCTTTTTTGCAGAAACATGAAAAATATGGGGGACGATCCCTGATTTGATCAGCGGCTCTGTCGCGAGCGCCCTGCCCAAGAGCATCACAGGCTGCTACTACCTACTCTGGGTCGCCCAGAGCCCCCTCAGTACCTACCTATATATATAGGTAGATAGTGAATGGCGCCTCTCTATATATAGAAGGAAGCGCATTCCAAGGCACATGACCCAGCCCGGCCGCGCGCGCCGGCTCGGGACGCATTCCCTGAAAAAGCCAACCGTCCCCCAATGGCTCTTCCCCGACCTACAAGCGCAGTTCCGTTGTCTCCTTGATCTGCTGCAGCGCGAAGAAGGAGCGCATGTCCACCACGGCAGGATGCCGCATCAGCGTATCCATGGCGAACCGGGAGAAATGCGCCAGGTCAGCCACCTGGATGCGCAGCAGATAGTCCATGTCCCCCGACATGGCATAGCACTCCACCACCTCGGGCCAAAGCTGTACGTCGCGGGCGAAGTCGCTCATGGGCGCGTGGCTGGAGCCACTGTACTTGTTGAGCCGGATGTTCACATAGGCCAGTAGGCCCAATCCGACTTTGCCCGCGTCGATCAGCGCGACGTATTTCTTGATGAAACCCTTCTCCTCCAGGCGCCGAACCCGGCGCAGGCACGGACTGGGCGACAGGGAAACGCGGTCTGCCAGCTCCTGGTTGCTGAGCCTGCCATCACGCTGCAACTCGGCAAGAATCCTGATATCTGTCCTATCCAGTTCATTGTCAGACATTTTCAACCCTTAAATTTCCAAGTACGGCAATTTAATTGCCGAGACTACCGCCTTTCGCAGCATGTTTGCAATAGTCTGCCTGCCTTTCCTACCTACAATCTCCAGCCTAGACTTGAAGAACAAGTCGTCCGCAAAACGATGCAAGGGAGCAGACTTATGAGCAGCGCTTTCCAACCCTGGGACAACCCGATGGGCACAGCCGGGTTCGAGTTCATTGAATATGCCGCGCCGGACCCCGCCGCGCTGCGCAAGGTGTTTGAACTGCTGGGCTTCAAGGCCATCGCCAAGCACCGCCACAAGGACGTGACGCTGTATCGCCAGGGCGGCGTCAACTTCCTGATCAATGCCGAGCCGGATTCTTTCGCGCAACGTTTCGCCCGTCTGCACGGTCCGTCGATCTGTGCCATCGGGTTCCGCGTCCAGGACGCCGCCAAGGCCTACAAGCGCGCACTGGAACTGGGCGCCTGGGGCTTCGACTCGCACAGCGGCCCGATGGAGCTGAACATTCCCGCCATCAAGGGCATCGGCGATTCGCTGATCTACCTGGTGGACCGTTGGGCCGGCAAGGAAGGCCACGGCGGCATCGGCGACATCAGCATCTATGACGTGGACTTCGTGCCGCTGGACGTAGAAAACGCCCAGGCCGACCTGAATCATCGTGGCGCCGGCCTGACACTGGTCGACCACCTGACGCACAACGTGCACAAGGGCCGCATGGCCGAATGGTCGGAGTTCTACGAGCGCCTGTTCAACTTCCGTGAAGTGCGCTATTTCGACATCGAAGGCAAGGTCACGGGCGTGAAGTCCAAGGCCATGACCTCGCCGTGCGGCAATATCCGCATTCCGATCAATGAGGAAGGCACGGACGAGAAGGGCCAGATCCAGGAGTACCTGGACATGTACCGCGGCGAAGGCATCCAGCATATCGCCATGGCGACCGACGACATCTACGGCACGGTCGAAGCGCTGCGCAAGAACGGCGTGGTGTTCCTGGATACGCCCGAGACCTACTACGAGCTGCTGGACCGCCGCCTGCCGAACCATGGCGAAGACGTGTCACGCCTGCAGAAGAACCGCATCCTGCTCGACGGCGCCCCCGGCGGCGGCCTGCTGCTGCAGATCTTCACCGAGAACCAGATCGGCCCGATCTTCTTCGAGATCATCCAGCGCAAGGGCAACGACGGCTTCGGCGAAGGCAACTTCAAGGCCCTGTTCGAATCGATCGAACTGGACCAGATGCGCCGCGGCGTACTGAAAACGGTGGAATAAGCACCCGCTCTTCCCCTGTCGGCGCCGCCGCTCGGGCGGTAGCGCCGGCCTTGAAACCTCGCCAAGCGGCGAGGTTTTTTTTCGCCGGATGCGGAACCGGCGGGCCCATCGGTTCAGCGCTGCAGGCGATCCTGGAATTGCTTGCGGAACTTCGCCACCTTCGGCGCGATGACGAACTGGCAATAGCCCTGTTCCGGATGCAGTTCAAAATAGTTGCGATGGTAGTCCTCGGCCGGCCAGAACGTCGCCGGCGCCAGCAGCTTGGTCACGATGGGCGCATCATAGATTTTCTGCGCGTCGACCTCGGCGATGATGGCCTGGGCCTGTTCGCGCTGGGTGTCGTTCTGCCAGAAAATCGCGGACTCGTATTGCGGACCGACATCGTTGCCCTGACGGCCCGGCGTGGTGGGATCATGCGTGGCAAAGAAGACGCGCAGCAGATCGCCATAAGACAGCACTGCCGGATCGAATTCGACGCGTGCCACTTCGATATGGCCGGTATCCTTGCGGCATACCTGCTCATAGGACGGCTGTTCGACATGGCCGCCGCTATAGCCCGGCAGCACGCTGACAACACCGCGCAGGTCGGTCAGTACCGCCTCGACGCACCAGAAGCAACCGCCGCCGAGGACGGCGACTTCCTTGCCAGGAGATGCTTGTTCTGCCATGACGGCTCCTTCAATAGGAAAAACGGGCAGACCGCCCGGCCTGGTCGTTGAACGACCAGGCGGATAGATGAATAGAGACTACTGCTTGGCGGGCGCCAGCGACAAGATCCATTCGGCCAGCTGGCGCGCGTCTTCGGCGCTGACCTGCGTCTGGGCCGGCATGGGCACGGCTCCCCAGGCGCCGCGGCCGCCGCCTCGGATCTTGCCTGCCAGGTAATCCACCATGGCATCGCCCTGGCCGGCATAGCGCTCGGCCACGCTCTTCAAGGGCGGACCGACGCGCTTGGCCTCGACCTGGTGGCAAGCCATACAGGCCTTGCTCTTGGCCAAGTCCAATCCGGTGGTCTGCGCCTGCGCCGCGGCGGCCGCGCCCAGCACGCCGATCACGGCGGCCGTCAAACTACGCTTCAAATGCATCGGTTACTGCCCCACGGCTCGCGGTGCTGGCGAGCTTGCCGAACTTGGCAAGCACACCGCGTGTATAACGCGGCTTGGGCTGGACCCAGGCCTGGCGACGGGCCGCCATTTCCTCGTCGCTGACATTGAGCTGCAACAGCAGCTGATGGGCATCGATGGTAACCGAATCGCCCTCGTGGATCAGTGCGATCGGGCCGCCGACGAAGGCCTCCGGCGCGACGTGCCCGACCACCATGCCCCAGGTGCCGCCGGAAAACCGGCCGTCGGTGATCAGGCCGACGGTTTCGCCCAGCCCCTGCCCGACCAGCGCCGACGTTGGCGCCAGCATCTCGCGCATCCCAGGGCCGCCCTTGGGGCCTTCGTAGCGGATCACCACCACGTCGCCATGCTGGATCCTGCGGGCCATGATGGCCTCCATGGCATCGTCCTCGGAGTCGAACACGCGCGCGGGCCCGGTGATGACCGGATTCTTCAGGCCGGTGATCTTGGCCACGCAGCCTTCCGGCGACAGATTGCCCTTCAGGATGGCGAGATGGCCCTGCGGATAGAGCGCGCGGTCCAGCGGCATGATGACATCCTGGTCGGCGCGCGGCGCGTCGGGCACATCCGCCAGTGTTTCGGCGATGGTCTTGCCGGTGATGGTGATGCAATCGCCATGCAGCAGGCCCGCATTCAACAGCAGCTTCATGACCTGCGGAATGCCGCCGGCCCGGTGCAGATCCGTCGCGACGTAACGTCCGGAAGGTTTCAGGTCGCACAGCACCGGCACGCGCTGGCGGATGCGCTCGAAGTCATCGATGGTCCACGGCACTTCCGCCGCGTGGGCAATGGCCAGGAAATGCAGCACGGCGTTGGTGGAACCGCCCGTGGCCATGATGACCGACACGGCGTTCTCGATGGACTCGCGGGTGATGATGTCGCGCGGCCGCAGCCCGCGCCTGACGGCATCCACCAGCACGCGCGCCGACTCCGCCGCCGAGACGACCTTTTCCTCGTCCTCGTTGGCCATGGTGCTGGAGCAAGGCAGGCTCATGCCCATGGCCTCGAAGGCCGAGCTCATGGTGTTGGCCGTGTACATGCCGCCACAGGAACCGGAGCCCGGGATGGCGCATTTCTCGATCTGCTTGAAATCGGTCTCGTCCATGCGGCCCATGGTGTACTCGCCCACGGCCTCGAACACGGAAACGATGGTCAGGTCCTTGCCCTGGTAGCGGCCCGGCTTGATGGTGCCGCCATAGACATAGATGCCGGGCACGTTCATGCGCGCCAGCGCGATCATGCCGCCGGGCATGTTCTTGTCGCAGCCGCCGATGACGACCACGCCATCCATCCACTGGCCCTGGGCGGCGGTCTCGATACAGTCCGCGATGACTTCGCGCGACACCAGCGAATACTTCATGCCCTCGGTGCCCATGGACATGCCGTCCGAGATGGTCGGCGTGCCGAACACCTGCGGATTCGCCTTCGCCCCGCGAATGGCGTCGATGGCCGCGTCGGCCAATCTTTGCAGCCCGCTATTGCACGGCGTGATGGTGGAATGGCCGTTGGCGACCCCGATCATGGGATTGTCGAAGTCGGCTTCCTGGTAGCCCAGCGCGTAGTACATGGCGCGGTTGGGCGCCCGCGCGACGCCATGAGTGATATGGCGGGAACGTTCGTTGTTCGGCATGGTCTGGTCTCCTGACGACCGCCACGGCGCGCGGCGGCAAAGCCGGATAAGGGCGGACCCGCGCGGGCACGCCGTGCTGCAGGCTCGCCGGTTATTATCATTCAACTTCATTCTGCCGGGCGGAACATGCTGCAATATCCCGAATTCGATCCCGTTGCCTTGCGGATCGGCCCCGTCGCCATCCACTGGTACGGCCTGATGTATCTGGTGGGCTTCGCCCTGGTCTACCTGCTGGGCCGGCGCCGCATCCAGAGCGGCCACACCACGACGCTGACCACCCGCGACCTCGAAGACGTGATCTTCTACAGCGTGCTGGGCGTGGTGCTGGGCGGGCGGCTGGGATATGTGCTGTTCTACAAGCTGTCGTACTACCTGTCCCACCCGCTGGAAGTGCTGTATCTGTGGGAAGGCGGCATGTCCTTCCATGGCGGCCTGATCGGCGTGATCCTGGTGATGTTCCTGTTCGCCCGCAAGAAGGGCCTGCCCTTCTTCGCCATCAGCGATTTCATCGCCCCGATGATTCCGCTGGGCCTGGGATTCGGCCGTCTGGGGAACTTCATCAACGGCGAGCTCTGGGGCCGGCCAAGCGACGTGCCCTGGGCCATGGTGTTCCCGCAAAGCGGCGACGGCCTGGCGCGCCATCCGTCCCAGCTCTATGAGCTGGGCCTGGAAGGCATCGTGCTGTTTGCACTGATGTGGTGGTTTTCCAGCAAGCCGCGGCCCCTGGGACAGGTGAGCGCGGTCTTCCTGATCGGCTACGGAACGTTCCGCTTCCTGGTGGAATTCACCCGCGAGCCGGACAACTTCCTGGGCCTGCTCGCGGGCGGACTGAGCATGGGACAGTGGCTGTCCTTGCCGATGGTGGCGCTGGGCGCCATCCTGTTCAGCCTTACTGCAAAACGATCGTCCCGTTGACGGCGACGCTGACCGTCACCTCACCGGATTCCAGGGGAACGTCCGCGCTATAGGCGCCGCCACCCCCGGCATCCTTGGCCATCGCCATCATGCGCGGCATCGGGCCAGGGCCGCCGGAACCGCCCAGTTCAAGTTTGCTCAGGCGGTAGCCGGAAAAACCGAAGGCGTTGGCGGCGGCCAGCGCCCGGTCCTTGAAGGCTTGCGCCGCTTCCTTGAGCAGCTTGCGCTCCTCGGCCTCGCGCGCGGCGCGGGACAGCGAAAAGCTGATGCTGGAGATCGCAGTCTTGTCCGACAGCTTCGACGCCAGCGCGGCGGCGGCCTGGAAATCCTTGGACTCCAGGATCACTTCGCCCTGCCCACGCCAGCCGGCGATCTTGCCCTTGCTGCCGGTATTGGGCCAGACGTTGTAATTGCCCGTGCGCACTTCGACGCCCTTGGTGTCGCGCGCCCGCTTGACCACGTCGTCCAGCAGCGCGCTGAGCTTCTTGCCCGTGGCCGGCTGGTCCGCCCCCTCCACCTCTGCAGCCAGCGCGATACGCACCGTATCCTGCTTGACTTCAGATGACGCGGTAGCTTGCAGGCTCAGTTCGGGCGAGCGATTGACGGCGGCCTCGGCGGGCGCCGGCGACGCGGCTGGAGCCTGCGTTTGAGCGAAGACGGGCTGCGCCACGGAAATGGCGGCCACGGCGGCGCATGCCGCGCTGAGCCTGGTCAGCGTAGTAACGGTGTTTTTGAGCATGGACTGGTCCTAGGAGGGAGGACGATGGGAGGCACCCGAGGCGGACCTGCGCTCATGGCAGGCCCGCTGGGATAGATGCCCCGCCTGTGCCGTCTAGGCCGGCATCTCGAACCCTGAGGTTCAAGGTGGTCGCGTTCCGAGGAGCTTCGGGTTCGTCTACGAGAGACAATCACACCTGCTCCGCACTCCCGCAACCAATATGCCATAAGACATAGGTTCAGAGAATGTATGGCCAGGTCACGAGCACGGCAGGGACAAACTGAAAAAACAGACGGCAACAAGTGCCGGTACTAGAACGTCAGAGCAGCTTTTCCTGGCCCGACAGGGCGTCGTCCAGCGTCGCGTTCATGTCCTCGATTCTACGCTTGAAGTCGCCGACCGCCAAACCGCCCAGCGGACCGTCGGGCGCTTTCATGGCCAGCAGCTCGCCAGCGATCTGCAGCGCGGCCATGACAGCGATGCGTTCGTTGCTGGAAACCTTGCCCGTGCCCTGGATGCGCAGCATGAGCTGGTCGACATGGCGAACCGCCGCGACCAGCGTAGGCTTTTCCTCGGACGAGCACGCCAGGGAATAGTCGCGCCCCAATATGGTTACGTCTACGCGTTCCATCAGTGTTGCTCCCCAGCCGGCGCGCCCGGCAGGCGGGCCAGCACGGCGTCGATGCGCTCGCGCGCGGCCACGGCCGCGACGCGCAAGCGCTGCAATTCGGTGTCGCGGTTTTGCAGGTTGCCCTGCAGCTCCGCTTCGCGGGCCGTGTAGCGCGCTTCGAGCGACTGGCGCTCGGACGTTTCGCGGGCCAGCTGTTCGCGCAGGGCGGTTTCCGCGCGCTGGGCCTCGGCCAGCATCGAGGAAACCTCGCCGTCGTGGTCCTGTAGCTTGGCCTGCAGGGCGACGATTTCAGCATCGCGCTCGGCGGCGCGCTGCTTGAGCGCGCGTTGCTCGGCTTCGGCGTCGTTCAGGCGCAGGCGCAGCGCGTCGCGCTCGGAGTGCAGGTGCCGGGTGCGTTGCACCAGTTGCCCGATACGGGCGGCGAGTTGATCTAGGTCTTGCAGCATGGGCGCTATCGTAAACCATCCAGGGGTGATCCGGGCCACTACACGCAAGGTGAGAAACCCAGCAATATTCAGTAGGAAATCAGGGGGCAGCGATTCATGGGCATGAAGCGAGCGGCCGGCACGTTAACCGATTCCCGGCCAGCCGCGAAAGTCCCTGGGATGCGAAAGCCGCCGTCAAACCGGCCCTCGCCTTTCGCATTTCTTTCTATAAACTTTCACTTAGCTTTCATTTCGCCCTCAAACTTCCTGACCCGTTACATCTCGGGATCAGGAGTTCCCCAATTTTAGGGAAAACCCCAGGCTTTCACCTAGCTTACAGGGTTTGCATCGTGCCGGGCGTCAATTACCATTCGCCCTTTCAAGAAGGCACTCCCACGCTTTCATCACATAACTAATGGCACGCCGAAGTGCCTTTTTTGTGCCTGTCGCTTGCCTTTCGGCACGCTGGTGGATCACAAGTTTTTTTCTACATGCTGTAAACAGGAGCCAACCACATCATGCAGCTACGCAATCGACAGGATTTCTGGTCGGGGGTGATGTTCATCATCCTCGGGCTGGGATTCGCCTGGCAGGCCAGCAGCTACCAAATGGGTACTGCCGCCCGCATGGGCCCAGGGTATTTTCCTTTCTGGCTCGGCATCGTGCTGGCGTTGTTGGGAGCCGTGGTATTGCTCGGCGCGCTGTCCAAGAAAGCCGAGGAAACGCATGTCGACAAATTCGACTGGCGCATCGTGTTCCTGGTGGTAGGCTCCGTCGTCGTGTATGGCCTGGTGCTCAAGCTCCTGGGCGTGTACATCTCCGTCTTCATCCTGGTCCTCATCAGCAGCCTGGCCAGCCATGAATTCAGCCTGAAGGTCGCCGTCGCCAATGGCATCTTCCTGGTGGTCTTCACCTACTTGGCGTTCATCAAGGGGCTGGGGCTGATTTTCCCGCTGTGGCCGTCGTTTCTGGGCATGAATTGAGGAGCTAACGGCCATGGAATTGTTTGACAACCTGATGCTGGGTTTCTCGGTCGCGTTCACGCCCGAGAACCTGCTGTACGCGCTGCTGGGCTGCGTCCTGGGCACCCTGATCGGCGTGCTGCCGGGCATCGGCCCGGTCCCGACCATCGCGATGCTGCTGCCGATCACCTACGTGCTGCCGCCGGTGGCCGGCCTGATCATGCTGGCCGGCATTTACTACGGCGCCCAGTACGGCGGCTCCACCACGGCCATCCTGGTGGCCCTGCCTGGAGAAACATCCGCGGTGGTGACCGTGCTGGACGGGCACCAGATGGCCCGCAACGGCCGTGCCGGCGCCGCCCTGGCGATCGCCGCCCTGGGTTCGTTCTTCGCCGGCTGCGTGGCCACGCTGCTGCTGGCTGCCTTCGCGCCCCCGCTGGCCGAGGTCGCCTTCAAGTTCGGCCCCGCCGAGTACTTCTCGCTGATGTGCCTGGGCCTGGTGGGCGCCGTGGTGCTGGCCTCGGGCTCGCTGCCCAAGGCCATCGCCATGATCATCCTGGGCCTGTTGCTGGGCATGGTCGGCACCGACGTCAACTCGGGCGTGGCCCGCTTCGACTTCGGCGTGCCGGAACTGCAGGACGGCATCGACTTCGCCATCGTGGCTATGGGCGTGTTCGGCTTCGCCGAAATCATGACCAACCTCGAGCAGAAGGAAAACCGCGTCGACATCACCGACAAGATCGGTTCGCTGTACCCCAACAAGCAGGAGTTCAAGGAATCGTATCCCGCGGTGCTCCGCGGCACGGCCCTGGGCTCGGCGCTGGGCATTCTGCCGGGCGGTGGCGCCGTGCTGTCGTCGTTCGCGTCGTACACGCTGGAAAAGAAGATCTCGCGCAATCCGGAACGCTTCGGCAAGGGCCACCCGGCCGGCCTGGCTGGCCCGGAATCGGCCAACAACGCCGCCGCGCAGACCTCCTTCATCCCGCTGCTGACGCTGGGCATCCCCGGCAACGCCGTGATGGCGCTGATGGTCGGCGCGATGACGATCCACAACATCCAGCCGGGTCCGCAGGTCATGACCAGCCACCCGCAGCTGTTCTGGGGCCTGATTGCCTCCATGTGGATTGGCAACCTGATGCTGGTGGTGCTGAACCTGCCGCTGATCGGCCTGTGGGTCAAGCTGCTGAAGGTGCCCTACCGCATCCTGTTCCCCGCCATCCTGGTGTTCTGCACGATCGGCGTGTACTCGCTCAACTACAACCCGTTCGACGTGTTCACCACCGCCATGTTCGGCATCGTGGGCTACGTCTGGTCGAAGTTGAAGTGCGAAGGCGCGCCGCTGCTGCTCGGCCTGGTGCTGGGCCCGATGATGGAAGAGAACTTCCGCCGCGCCCTGCTGCTGTCGCGCGGCGACTTCACCACCTTCATCACGCGCCCCCTGTCGGCCTCGCTGCTGGCGATCGCGGTCTTCCTGGTGATCCTGGTCGCCCTGCCCGCGATCCGCAAGAAGCGCGAACAGACGTTCGTCGAAGAAGACTGACGCAGGACGCTGCCGCCTCACGGCAGTCCTTGCGCGCAAGAGCCCCCGGCCCGTCCGGGGGCTTTTTTTCGTCGAAATTTGACCCTTTAAAAGAAACCAATAACTACAACAAACTACAAACTGTGGTAGAACCGTTTTCTTCTACGTTAAGCTACGGGTTTACCCCACGCGATCGTTCGACATGAATTTCGACTGGAACAACCCCTATCCCACCACGCGGATTCCAGTGTTCGCCCGCAATGTCGTCGCCACCTCGCAACCCCTGGCCGCCCAGGCCGGATTGCGTGTTCTGGCCAGCGGCGGCAATGCGGTGGACGCCGCCATCGCCGCGGCCGCGACGCTTGCCATCGTCGAACCCGTCAGCAACGGGCTGGGGTCGGATTGCTTCGCCATCGTCTGGGACGGCTCCCGGCTGCATGGCCTGAATGCCTCCGGCCCGGCGCCGGGCGCGTGGAACCTGGACTACTTCCGCCGCAAGCACCAGGGCGCGATTCCGATGCGGGGCTGGGACAGCGTGACCGTTCCAGGCTGTGTGGCCGGCTGGGCTGCCCTGCATGGCAAGCTGGGCAAGCTGTCCTTCGCCGACGTGCTGGCGCCCGCCATCGAATATGCCGAGCGCGGCTATGCGGTAACGCCCGTCGTGCAACGCAAATGGGCCGCGCAGGCCGACATCCTGCAGCCCCAGCCCGGCTTTGCCACGCATTTCATGCCACGCGGCCGCGCGCCGCAGGTCGGCGAGCACTTCGTGCTGCAGGGCGCGGCAGCGACCCTGCGCCGCATCGCCGCCAGCGCGGGCCGGGACTTCTACGAAGGCGAGACCGCCCACAAGCTCGTGGCCCACGCGCAGGCGCACGAAGCCGCGCTGACCCTGACTGACCTACGCAACTACGCGCCCGAATGGGTTACGCCCATCAGCCAGGCCTATCGCGGCCACACGCTGCACCAGATTCCTCCGAACGGGCAAGGCATCGCGGCGCTGATCGCGCTTGGCATCCTGCAGCATTTCGACCTGGCCTCGCGTCCCGTCGACCATCCGGAAACGCAGCACCTGATGATCGAGGCCATGAAGCTGGCCTTCGCCGACGTCTACGCCCACGTGGCCGACGCGCGGCACATGCAGATACCGCCTGAACAGATGCTGCAGGCCGACTACCTGGCCTCGCGGGCGCGGCTCATCGATCCGAATATCGCCCAGGCCTACGGCTCCGGCCATTCGCCCCAGGGCGGCACGGTCTACCTCACCGCCGCCGACCGCAGCGGCATGATGGTGAGCTTCATCCAGTCCAATTACATGGGCTTCGGCTCCGGCGTGGTGGTGCCGGGCACCGGCGTCAGCCTGCAGAACCGCGGCTACTGCTTCGGCCTGGATCCCGAGCATCCCAATGTGGTGGCCGGCGGCAAGCGGCCCTTCCACACCATCATCCCGGGCTTTCTGATGCGCGACGGCGCGCCGGTGATGAGTTTCGGCGTCATGGGCGGCAACATGCAGCCCCAGGGACAGTTGCAGACCCTGGTGCGCATGCTGGACTACGGCCAGCAGCCGCAGGCGGCCTGCGACGCGCCTCGCTGGAAATGGAACAGCGGCCTGACCGTGGACGTCGAGCCCGCCCTGGGCGCGAGCATGGCCGAAGGACTGCGCGCGCGCGGCCATGTCCTGGAAGGGCTGGACGACCCTTACATGGACTTCGGTTCCGGCCAGTTCATCTGGCGTCTGGGCGACCCCGCCGTGGACGGTTATGTCAGCGCCAGCGACAGCCGGCGCGACGGGCTTGCCGCCGGCTTTTGATTGCCCCGCTATTGCGGTAACGTTGCGGTTGAAAACAACCGGAGTTCCCTGCATGGCATCGATCGGTACCAAGAGCTACGACGCGGTCGTGGCTCAGAAAGTCGCATTCCTCGGCCTGGGCGTCATGGGCCTGCCCATGGCCGGCCATCTGGCGCGCGCCGGCCACCACGTCACCGTCTATAACCGCACGCCCGCCAAGGCGCAGGCCTGGGCCTCCGAATTCGGCGGCCGCCATGCCGCCACGCCGCGCGAAGCGGTCGCCGGTGCGCAGATCGTGTTCGCCTGCGTCGGCAACGACGACGACCTGCGCAGCGTGGTGCTGGGCCCGGACGGCGCGTTCGCCGGCATGGCGCCGGGCGCGGTCTTCGTCGACCACACCACGGCCTCGGCGGACGTGGCCCGCGAACTGTACGTGCAAGCCAAGGAACTGGGACTGAACTTCATCGACGCGCCAGTTTCCGGCGGCCAGGCCGGCGCCGTGAATGGCGCGCTGACCATCATGTGCGGCGGCGAGCAGGCCGTCTTCGACGCCATCAAGCCGGTGGCCCAGGCCTTCGGGCGCGCCGTCACGCTGGTGGGAGCCCCCGGCGCCGGCCAGCTTGCCAAGATGGTCAACCAGATCTGCATCGCAGGCATCGTGCAGGGCCTGTCGGAGGCCGTGGCCTTCGGCCAGGCGGCCGACCTCGACATGAAGCTGGTGCTGGACGTCATCAGCAAGGGCGCCGCGCAAAGCTGGCAGATGGAAAACCGTGGAGGCACCATGGTCGATGACAAATTCGACTTCGGCTTCGCGGTGGACTGGATGCGCAAGGACCTGGGCCTGGTGCTGGCGGAAGCGCGCAACAACGGCGCCCGGCTGCCCCTGACCGCGCTGGTGGACCAGTTCTACGGCGACGTGCAGAAAATGGGCGGCGGCCGCTGGGATACGTCCAGCCTGGTCAAGCGCCTGCGCGACTGACGCCGCGCCTGCGTCCATGCGAAAGCGGGTCTGCGGCCCGCTTTTTTCATTGCTGATCGCGTCAGGAAGAGCGCCCCGTGGACGCGGTAGCACGCTACATGACGGACATCGCTCAAGCCGCCTGCAAGGCCGGCTGGACCGCGCCCGGCACCGACTCGTCGATGCGCTGCTTGGCCAGGGCCAGACCTTCCATCGCGGCCAGCTCGCCCATCGCCAAGCCTTCGGCCGCGATAAACGTAACATCCGTCATCCCCATGAAAGCCAGCATCTGGCGCAGATAAGGCGTCATCGTGTCCGACGGCGTGCCTTCGGCCTTGCCGCCCCGGGCGCTCAGCACAAACACCTGCTTACCCTTGACCAGCCCTTCGGGCACGCCTTCCGGCGTATAACGGAACGTGACGCCGGCGCGGGCCAGGTAGTCCAGGTAGCTCTTGAACTGCGCCGGCAGATTGAAGTTGTACACAGGCACGGCGAACACGATGCGGTCGGCGGCCATCAGTTCCGCCACCAGCTTGTCGCTCAGTTCGACGATGCGCCGCTGCTCCAGGCTGCGGGCGTCGGCGGGCGTGAACAGCGCGCCGGCGGTGGCGCCGTCGAAGTAAGGGATGGGTTCGGCGCCGATGTCGCGCAACGTGATGGATGCACTCGGATCCGTCTGCTTGATGCGGGCGACCATGTGGTCGGCCAGTTGCCGGCTCTTGGAACGGTCGCCGAGAATCGAGGAAAGAATCACCAGGGTTTTCATTGCAAATATCTCCGTAATTGCCCCGCCATGCCGCGGGTCGCCAGGGTCTGCAAGCGCCAGGCCCTGCACCGCAGGACCCGGGCCGGTCTGGCTCGCCGCCCGGCGGGCGGTGGCAGATCCCGAACACATGGCGTCACTGTAGCGGGCATCATTAGCAACATAAACCCGGTTAACATGAACTGTTCGTTCCAAACTTAGAACAATCATGCAAGATCTCAATGACCTGTACTACTTTTCCCAAGTCGTCGAGCAAGGCGGTTTCAGCGCCGCGGCCAGGGCGCTGGACATTCCCAAGTCGCGCCTGTCGCGGCGCATTTCACATCTGGAGGAAAGCCTGGGCGTGCGCCTGCTGCAGCGGACCACGCGGCGGCTGCGCCTGACGGCGGCGGGTGAGCGTTATCTGCACTACTGCAAGGAAATGGCCGCGTCGGCGCGCGCCGCCGACGACGCCATGCGTCAGCTGCAATCCGAGCCCGCCGGGCCGGTGGTGGTGAGTTGCCCGGTGTCCATCGCCCAGGACATCCTGGCGCCGCTGCTGCCCGAATTCCTCGATGCCTGGCCCGCGATCTCGGTGCAACTGCTGGTGTCCAACCGGCGCGTCGACCTGATCAGCGAAGGCGTGGACCTGGCGTTGCGGGTCCGCACCAAGCTCGACACGGACGCCGAACTGGTCGTGCGCCACCTGGGCACCGCGCGCGGCACGCTGGTCGCCAGCCCCGGCTACCTGCAGCGCCACGGCGCGCCGGATACGCCCCAGGACCTGGCCGCCCACACCACGCTGAGCTTCAGCGACCCTCAGCACGAGGTGCGCTGGCCACTGCGCAACGACAAGGGCGAAGAGGTCCATATCGAGCTGAAGCCGCAGCTGTCCTGCAACGACTTCATCGTGCTGGTCGAGGCCGCGGTGCGCGGGCGCGGCATTGCGCTGCTGCCGTCCATCGCCACGCAAGAGGAACTGCGCCGCGGCCAGCTGGTGCCCGTGCTACCGCAATGGCAGTCGCCCGAAGGCATCGTGCACTGCATCTACCCGTCGCGGCGCGGGATGATGCCCGCCGTGCGCACGCTGCTGGACTTCCTGTCGCAACGCATCCCCGCCACCTACCAACGGCTGGAACGCGCCCCATCGCCAACGGTGACGGCCGCATAAAAAAACCGAGCCTGTCGCATGAGGCGGGCACCGCCACATCGGGATACCGCGGATCCGGCTCAGCCGGTCCGCAGATATGCCCCCTTGAGGGGGAAGCGCCAAAGGCGCTTCGGGGGTGGGCTATCAATACCCGCGATTGCGTTCCACCACGCCGCTGATCGGCTCGCCGCGCATCAGCTGCGCGACCTTGGCCGCGATCTGGGCGATGCTCTCGTCGCGCAGCGTGCGCGCGGCGATGTGCGGCGTCACATGGACACGGGGATCGCGCCAGAAAGGATGGTCCTTCGGCAAGGGTTCGGTGCGGAACACGTCCAGCGTCGCGCCGGCGATCTCGCCCTCTTCCAGCATCTCGACCAGGTCTTCCTCGACCAGATGGTCGCCGCGGCCGACGTTGACCAGGTGCGCGTCCGGCAACAGTTGCGACAAGGTATCGCGGTTGAGAATACCCACGGTATCCGGCGTCAGCGGCAGCACGTTCACCAGGAAGCGGGTGCGGGCCAGGAACGCCGGCAGCGCCTGCTCGCCGGCATAGGATTGCACGCCGGGCAGATCCCGCGGCGTGCGCGACCAGCCAGCCACCGGATAGCCGAACCCGGCCAAGGTCTGCGCCACGCGCGCGCCCACCTGGCCCAATCCCAGCACACCCACCGGCCAATCCGCCGGGCGCGTGCCTTCGCGCGTGTCCCAATGCTGACGCGCCTGGGCTTCGTCGAAGGCCTGGAAATCGCGCGACACGCGCAGCAACGCATACAGCGCGTACTCGGCCATCTGCACCGACATGCCGGCGTCTTCCAGCCGCACGATGCGGACTTGCGGCGGAATTTCCTTCATCTTGAGCAGCGCGTCCACGCCCGCGCCCAGGTTGAACAGCGTCCTGATGCCCGGCTCATGCGCGAACAACTCGGCCGGCGGACGCCAGACCAGTGCGGCCTCGGCGCCGGAAGGCGGACCTTCCGGGTCCCATACGGAAATGCGGCAACCGGGCATGGCCGCCTGCAGGCGCGGCACCCAGGCATCGGGATCGTGTAGCGGACAAGCGAAGAGAATGTGCATGAAGGATCGTCCAGCGCTGAGCAATGGGGAAGGTGCAAGCATGCGGCAAGGTGCCGCACAAATCAAACGGCCCGGCGGAATACTCCGCCGGGCCGTCTTCCCAGCCGCCTCGAACCGCTTCAGGCCGCGGGCGCGACTTCGGGCTTGTCCTTGGCCTTGCCACGACGCAGGAAGGCCCAGACCTGCAGCAGGATCAGCAAGGCGCTGGCGCCGATGAACCAGGCGCTGATGGGCCGCTGGACGAACACCATCAGATCGCCGCGCGACAGCAGCAGCGCGCGCCGGAAGTTCTCTTCCACCATTGGGCCGAGCACGAAGCCCAGCAGGATGGGCGCCACCGAAAACTCCAGTGTCATCAGCACGGCGCCGATCACCCCGAACGCCAGCACTTCCCAGATCTGGAACAGGCTGTTCTGGGTACTGAATACGCCGACCGCAATAAAGAACAGGGCCGACGGAAACAGGTAGCGGTAGGGCACCTGCAGCAGTTTCACCCAGACGCCGATCAGCGGCACGTTCAGCACCATCAGCAGCACGTTGCCGACCCAGAAGCTGGCGATCAGCCCCCAGAAGATGTCCGGATGCTCGGTGATGAGCTGCGGACCGGGCTGAATGCCCTGGATCAGCAGCGCGCCCAGGATCAGCGCCATGACCGCGTCGCCGGGTATGCCCAGGCTCATTGTGGGGATGAAGTCCACCTGCGTCTTGGAGTGCGAGGACGCCTCGGGCGAGGCCACGCCCGCGATCATGCCGGTGCCGAATTTCTCGGGCGTCTTGGATATCTTGCGCTCCAGCGCGTAGGCCACGAAGGTGGTAATGGTGGGGCCGGTGCCCGGCATGGCGCCGAACAGCGTGCCCACCAGCGTGCCGCGCACCATCGGCATGAACGCGGTCTTGAGCTCCTGCTTGCTGGGCCGCATGTCGCGCAGGCGCAGCTTGGCGCCGCTGCCGATGATCGTCATGCGGTTCACGCTCATCAGGAAGTCGGCCACGCCGAACAGGCCCATCGAGATCGCCACCAGCTCCAGGCCGTCGGAAAGGTCCAGCAGGCCGAACGAGAAGCGGATGGTGCCGGTGTTCACGTCGGTGCCGACCACGCCGCACATCAGGCCGAACAGCGTCATCGCCACGCCCTTCAACGGCGAACCCCGGGACATGGTGGCGCCGGCCAGCAGGCCCAGCAGCATGATGGAGAAAATCTCCGTCGGCCCGAACTTGAACGCCACCTCAACCAACAGCGGCGAGGCGAAGATCATGACGATGATGCCCACCGATGCCGCGAAGAACGAGCAGATCATGGTGATGCCCAGCGCGGTGCCGCCCTTGCCCTGCTTGGTCAGCGGATAGCCATCCAGGCAGGTGACCGCGTGCGGTGGGTGTGAAGGCAGGTTCAGCAGGATCGCGCCGATGGCGCCGCCATACTGCGAACCGTAGAAGATGCCGGCCAGCATCAGGATGGCCGGCACCGGCTGCATCACATAGGTGAGCGGCAGCAGGATCGAGATCGCCGACAGCGCGCCCATGCCAGGCAGCACGCCGATGAGGTTGCCCACCAGCACGCCGAAGAACGACCACATCAGGTTGTGTAACTGGAAGGCGACGCCGAAGCCGTACCAGAGGTCCATCAAGGATTGCGAGATCATGGCGCGTCAACCCCAGCGAAAGAGCGGCAGCTGCAATTGCAGCGCCCACCAGAAGACCACGACCGCGATCACCGACATGCCCAAGGCAAGCACCAGGGCCTGCTTGATCGTGTTGTTGCGGTCGCCCAGCGCGGAAATGAAGACGATGGCGAAGGTCGCCGGCAGCAGGCCGCCGTAGTGGCCCAGGCCCAGAAACGCCAAGGTGCCCAGCAGGATGCAGACGCTGCCGCGCAGGTCGGGCAGGCTATGGCTGTGGGCTTCGCCCGGCACAGGCTCGGACGGCGTGCTGGAACGCGCGGAAATGGCGATCAGCACGCCTGTCAGTGCGAGCAGGCCGCCCAACGCGGCGGGAAAGCACCCCGGCCCCATGTGGCTCAGGGTGCCGATGTGGTAGTCGCTGCCGCCGTAGATCGCCCCCAGCCCGATCAAGACCATCAGGGCGCCCCCGTAATAGTCTTTTCTGTTGATTGTTTTCTGCACTTCCATCCTCCTCAAGCAGGACCCGTGCCGGTCCTTGAGACGCCGTCCGAAATGCGCGGCGCCCAGCCCATTGCTGCAGGCTGGAAGTCAGGTTACGCAAGCAAGCTGCGAATCCGCTTTCCATCCGCTGTCGCGCCCCTGAATCCAGGGGTAATCCCTGAGCACGGACGCCAGCCCTTTGAAAGCCGGAGGAAAAACAGGAGGGGGTTACTGATCGCCCTTGAGTTCGATTTCGACGGCGCGGGGATATGGCGACACCGTCGGCGCCAACGGCAGCCACAGCACCGACGCCAGGCCGACGCCGCCCTGGTCGTTGGGCTCTCCGTCACGCAGCTCGATGTCGCCGTCGTTACGGCGCGCATAGGCCCGCGCGATCGCCAGGCCCAGGCCCGAACCCGACGAGGCGGCCTCCGGCCGGTCCGTGCCGACACGCTCGAAACGCGCGAAGGCGCGCGCGCGCAGCTCCGGATCCAGGCCCGGCCCATTGTCGGACACGGCGACTTCGACGCGGCCGTTGGTCCGGCCGACCGAGACCGTGATGCGCGCGCCGGCAGGCGCGTAGTGGATCGCGTTGTGAACCAGGTTGGACAAGGCCTCGTGCAACTCGGCCTCGCTGCCGGACACGGGCAACGACGCATCCACGCCGTCCTCGGCGTCGGCGCAGCTCCAGCCCAGGTCCTGCTGCTTTTCGTGCGCCAGCGGCAGATACTTCAGCACCACTTCGCGCGATACGTCGTTCATGTCCAGCAGTTGGCGCGGCAAGGATTCGGCCTGGTTGGCGTGCGCCAGCGACAGCAGCTGCTCGGTCAGCCGGCGCGTACGCCCCAGCTGGCCGACGATGGCCCGCAGGCCTTCCTGCGCGCGCGCCGGATCGCGCTCGCGGAGCGCGTATTGCGCCTGAGTCAACATGATCGCCAGCGGCGTGCGCAGCTGGTGCGAGGCGTCGGCCAGGAATTGCGACTGCTCGTCCAGCACCCGCCGATAGCGCGCGATGTGGTGATTGACGGCATCGACCAGCGGCGCCACTTCGCTCGGCACGCGCGCCGCGTCCAGCGGCGTCAGGTCATCCGGACGGCGGCCGCGGATGTCGGCGCGCAGCCGGCGCAGCGGCTTGAGCGCCCAGGACACTCCCCACCAGACCAGCAGCGCCACCAGCGCCAGCATGCGCGCGTCGCGCAGTATTTCCTGGCGCTGCGCGTTGCTCTCGGCCTCGATGCGCTTGCCCGTACTTTCCGCCACCATCACCAGCACCTGCCGGTGCATGCCCTGGTAGTACAGGTCGCGCACCACGGCCACCACACGCACGGGATCGTTGCGGTACACACTGTCGTAGAAAATGGGCAGGCCGTTCGAACGCGGCCATTCAGGCGGACGCGGCATCTCGGGCATGCCCAGCAAGGTCTTGCCCTGCTCCGTGGGCACCGGCGCGCCGTCGGGCAACGGCGGATTGATTTCCTCGATGCGGAAGTACTTGCGCAGGCCGGCGCGGGATTCCAGCATGACCTGAGCGTAGAGCGGCGTCGCCACCTGCAGATTGCCCTCGGGCGTGAACTCCAGGCTGCTTTCCAGCACCCGGGCGGGCTCCACCAGGGCGCTGTCGTAGGCCTCGTTGGTGATCGCCGCCAGCGTGCGGTAGTCGTACAGGCTGTCGATGACCAGCAGCGCGATCACGCCCGGCAGCAGCAGGATAATGAGCAGCGCCCGGATGCCGATCCGTGGCGGTCGGGATGGGCGCGCGCCCGCCGAGTCGGATGCGTCGGAATCGGATCTGGGTTCTTTCACGACCAGCCTGCTCTGGGAACGGGAGCCCGCCACACGGCGGAAAGCGCGATTATGGCACTGGAAGCGTCTTTCATCGGGATGCGCGAGCGGCGATCCCTGAGGAGACAGGGCAATGGCCGGCCGCCGGCGGAACCGGCCCGCCGCCGGTCGAGCCGTCCTGCGAACAGGCCGTCAGCGCTGACGGCAGCTAGTTGCCTTCGGCAGGCGCTGCGGCCACGCTTTCCAGCATGTAGCCCAGCCCGCGCACCGTGACGATGCGCACGTCGCTGCCCGCCAGTTTCTTGCGCAGCCGGTGCAACACCACCTCGATGGCATCCGGGTTCGCTTCGCTGTCGTGGGTGAAGACCTTGCCGAACAGCTGCGACTTGTCCACCGGATAGCCGCTGCGGGTCAGCAGCGCCGCCAGGGCGGCGTGCTCGCGCGGGGTCAGGAACAGCAGGGAGCCGTCCAGCGTGAAGGCGCGGCTTTCGCTGTCGTAGGACAGCGAACCGCATTGCAGCCGGGGATGCTGGCGACCGCGGCTGCGCCGCACCAGGGCGGTCAGGCGGGCTTCCAGCTCTTCCAGGGCGAAGGGCTTGGTCAGGAAGTCGTCGGCGCCCAGGTTCAGGCCGCGCACGCGGTCCTGCAGCGCGCCCTGGGCGGTCAGCAGCAGCACCGGCGTGCGGTCGTCGCGGTTGCGCATTTCGCGCAGCACCACCAGGCCGTGCTTGTCCGGCAGGCGCAAATCCATGACGATGGCGTCGTACTCGTTGCCGGCCATGAAGGCTTCGGCGCTGCGGGCGTCCGCTGCGTGGTCGGGCACGAAGCCGCTCTGGGCGAGCGCGCGCATCAGCCAGGACGCCATGTCCCGTTCGTCTTCAACCAACAATATGCGCATGACCGTCCGTTCCTTCGGGCAAGTTCTCAGCAGCCCGCTGGCCATGCACGCGCTGGCGCAGGTAGCGGGTTTCGTGATGACGCCGGAAGAGTATGGCAGATAGCTCGTTCAACGCCTGGGTATAGACATCGCGCTTGAACTCGATGACGGCGTCCAGCGGCACCCAATACTGGCTCCAGCGCCAGGCGTCGAATTCGGGATGCTGCGTCGCGCGCAGGCATACGTCGCTGTCGCGTCCGATAAGGCGCAGCAGGAACCAAATCTGCTTTTGTCCTTTATAGTGGCCCCGCCACTCACGCCGGACGAAATGATCTGGCACGTTATAACGTAACCAATCTCGTGTACGCCCCAAAATACGGACATGCTCGGGCTTCAAGCCCACCTCTTCATGGAGCTCGCGATACATGGCCTGCACCGGGCTTTCGCCGTACTTGATGCCACCCTGAGGGAACTGCCAAGCATGTTCCCTGATCCGCTTGCCCCAAAAGACCTCGTTCCTGCCATTGACGAGAATGATGCCGACATTGGGGCGGTAGCCTTCGCGATCAAGCATGGGCCACCCCCACCGAATTCAATACAATTACAGTCGATTATACGTATCTGCAGCCACCTTTAACCATGCGCGCATCTACCTACCACCTCAATACCCTCAAAGAAGCCCCCTCCGAAGCCGAAGTCGCCAGCCATCAGCTGATGACGCGGGCCGGCATGATCCGCAAGCTGGCCGGAGGCATCTACACCTACATGCCCCTGGGGCTGAAGGTCATCCGCAAGATCGAGGCCATCGTCCGTGACGAGATGAACGCCGCCGGCGCCCTGGAGCTGCTGATGCCGGTGGTCCAGCCGGCCGAACTCTGGCAGGAATCGGGCCGCTGGGAGCAGTACGGCGCCGAACTGCTGCGCATCAAGGACCGCCACCAGCGCGATTTCGTGCTGCAGCCCACGTCCGAGGAAGTCATCACCGACATCGCGCGCAACGAGATCCACAGCTACCGCCAGCTGCCGGTGAACTTCTATCACATCCAGACCAAGTTCCGGGACGAGCGCCGTCCCCGCTTCGGCCTGATGCGCGGCCGCGAATTCACCATGAAGGACGCCTACTCCTTCGACCGCGACGAAGCCGGCGCCCAGCGCAGCTACGACACGATGTACGCCGCCTACATGCGCATCTTCAGCCGCCTGGGCCTGGAGTTCCGCGCCGTGGCGGCCGATACCGGCTCCATCGGCGGCACCCGCAGTCATGAATTCCAGGTCATCGCCGAAACCGGCGAGGACCTGCTGGTCTACAACAGCGACTCCGAATACGCGGCCAACATCGAGCTGGCCGAGGCGCCCAACCTGTACCCGGTGCGCGGCGAGGCCCGCCAGCCCATGGCAGAAGTGGCCACCCCCGGCGCGGCCAAGTGCGAGGACGTGGCCAAGCTGCTCGGCATCCCGCTGGAACAGACCGTCAAATCCATCGTCCTGGCCACCGAAGGCGACAAGGGCCAGGTCCAGATCTGGCTGCTGATGCTGCGCGGCGACCACGAGCTGAACGAGATCAAGGCCGGCAAGCTGCCCGGCCTGGCGGGCTTCCGCTTCGCCACCGAAAGCGAGATCGTCGAGCATTTCGGCTGCAAGCCCGGCTATCTGGGCCCGGTCGGCACCGCCAAGCCGGTCCGCGTCGTGGCCGACCGCACGGTCGCCCACATGGCGGATTTCGTCTGCGGCGCCAACAAGGAAGACTTCCATATCCAGGGCGTGAACTGGGGCCGCGACCTGCCCGAGCCCGAGCAGGTCGCCGACCTGCGCAACGTGGTCGCCGGCGACCCCTCGCCGGACGGCAAGGGCACGCTTTCCATCATGCGCGGCATCGAAGTCGGACACGTCTTCTATCTGGGCAAGAAGTACTCCGAGGCCCTCAAGGCCACGTTCCTGGACGAGACCGGCAAGCCCGCCACGCTGGAAATGGGCTGCTACGGCATCGGCGTGACCCGCATCGTGGGCGCCGCCATCGAACAGAACCACGACGCCCGCGGCATCATCTGGCCGCGCGCCATCGCCCCCTTCGAAGTGGTGATCTGCCCGGTTGGCTGGGGTAAAAGTGAAACGGTGCGTGACACCGCCCAGAAGCTCTACGAATCGCTGCTGGCGCGCGGCGTGGACGTCATCCTGGACGACCGCGACGCCCGTCCCGGCGTCATGTTCGCCGAGTGGGAACTGATCGGTGCGCCGCTGCGCGTAACAGTTGGAGAACGCGGCCTGAACGACGGTGTGGTGGAATTGCAGGCCCGTCGGGAAACCGAAGCGGTCAAGATTCCGGTACAGTCCGCGCTTGAGCAAGTGCTGGCAAAGCTGGACACGCTCTAACCCTATAGCTACTACGGACTTTTCGCGTCCCGAATACGCAACGCCCATATCAGCATCGTGACCGATCCGAAGTCCCCAGAATCCCTCTTCCAGGTCCGCGTCTACTACGAAGACACGGACGCTGGAGGAGTGGTTTTCTACGCCAACTACTTGAAATTCCTCGAACGCGCCCGCACCGAGTGGCTGCGCGATCTGGGAATCAACCAGTCCGGCCTGGCCGTATCAGAGCAGCGGCTGTTCGTCGTCAAGGCGCTGGACATGGCCTACCGCAAGCCGGCCCGGCTGGATGACTTGCTTACCATACGCAGCCGAGTCACACGACTGGGCCGAGCTTCGATACACTTCGCGCAGCGCGCGGAACGCGACGGGGAACTGCTTGCCGAAGGCAACATCCAAGTCTGCTGTGTCGACGCCGTTCAAATGCGGCCGGCGGAACTGCCGGCCGACCTACGCGCCAAACTGGGATCAATTCAGGAATAACCATGCAAGCCACCAACGACATGTCGTTGCTTTCGCTGATTTCGCACGCCAGCGTGCCGGTCCAGCTGATCATGCTGATGCTCCTGGGCATCTCGATCATGTCCTGGACCTACATCTTCGCCAAGCGCCTGGCCATCAAGCGCGCCGACTCCCAGACTCGCCGCTTCGAGGATGACTTCTGGTCGGGCGGCGACCTGTCCATGCTGCAGCAGGCCGTGGCCTCGCGCCGCGACGAACAAGGCGCCCTGGCCCGCATTTTCGACGCCGGCATGACCGAATTCCTGAAGGCTCGCCGCGGCGGCGGTTCCGGCGGCGACGCCACCGCCCTGCTGGACGGCCCGCGCCGCGCCATGCGCGCCGCCTACCAGCGCGAAATGGACTCGCTGGAATCGCACCTGAACTTCCTGGCCTCGGCTGGCTCGGTGTCGCCGTACATCGGCCTGCTCGGCACGGTCTGGGGCATCATGCACGCCTTCATCGGCCTGTCGAACATGCAGCAGGCCACGCTGGCCTCGGTCGCGCCCGGCATCGCCGAAGCGCTGATCGCCACCGCCATCGGCCTGTTCGCGGCCATCCCGGCCGTGGTCGCCTATAACCGCTTCACCAATGACATCGACCGTCTGTCGATCCGCTTCGACAGCTTCGTCGACGAGTTCCTGAACATTCTGCAACGGCAGGTGCGCTAATGCCCTCGGTAAGCTCGCGCGGCAGGTCCGGCCGCCGCATGAAGGCCGACATCAACGTGGTGCCCTACATCGACGTGATGCTGGTGCTGCTGGTCATCTTCATGGTGACCGCGCCCCTGATCACGCCGGGCCTGATCCAGCTGCCGTCGGTCGGCGCCGCCTCCGACGTGCCGGTCAAGCCGCTGGAAGTGCAGATCTCCGAAGACGGCAAGATCGCGCTGCGCATGCGCGAGCCCGGCGCGACGATGCAGGACATCGCCCGCCCCGAGCTGGTGGCGCAGGTGCGTTCGCGCATCACCGCGGAAACCCCGGTGGTCATCGCCGCCGACGGCAAGGTGCCCTACGAGACGGTCGTGAAGGTCATGGACGAGCTGCGCACCAACGGCATCACCCGCCTGGGCCTGCTGGTGGACCAGTCCGCCGGCGGCAACCAGCCCGCTCCCGCGAAGAAACGCTAACGCGACGCTCTCCCGCCGGCTCGCCGGCACGCAACGCCCATGACGCCACCCATCATTCGACACCGCAGCGGCCCCCCGGCCACGCCGCCCAACAATGACAACCGGAAAGCCTTGCTTCTGGCCTTGTTGGTGCACGCGCTGCTGCTGGCCGTGTTGATCTTCAACCTGAACTGGCGCACGGAAACGCCCGGCCCGGTGGAAGTGCAGCTCTGGGCGAACGGCAATTCGCCCGTTTCGCCGCCGCCCACGCCCGAGCCGCCCAAACCCCAGCCGCAGCCCAAGCCGCAACCGGAACCCGAGCCACAGAAGCAGCCGGATCCTCCCCCGCCTCCGCCCGAGCCCAAGGTCCAGCCGCCCAAGTCGGAAGTCGACCCCGAGATCGCGCTGCAGCAAGCCAAGAAGAAGCGCGAGGAAGAGGAAAAGGCGCGCGAAGCCGCCGAGGCCGCCAAGGAAAAGGCGCGCCTGGAGGAAGAGCGCAAGCAGGCCGAGCTGAAGGAAAAGAAGCGCCTGGAGCAGGAACGCCAGGCCGCTGACAAGGCTGCCGCCGAGAAGGCCGCCGCGGAAAAAGCCGCGGCCGAGAAGGTCGCCGCCGAGAAGAAGGCCAAGGAAGACGCCGCCAAGAAGGCCGCCGCCGACAAGGCTGCTGCCGAGAAGGCGGCCGCCGAAAAGGCAGCGGCTGAAAAGGTCGCTGCCGAAAAGGCCGCCGCCGAGAAGAAGGCCAAGGAAGAGGCCGCCAAGAAGGCCGCCGCCGACAAGGCCCTCAAGGACGCTTTCCGCAACGACGCGCTCGGCGCGGCAGGCATCCCGGGCGGCACCGCCGACCGCAACCAGACCGGCGGATCCGGCGGCCGCGACGCGGGCTACGGCGCCAAGGTCCGTGCCTGCGTGCAGCCGGGCGTCGCTTATCCGACGCCTCCCCGCAGCGGCGCGGAGAACCCCACGGCCGAATACCAAGTAAAGTTGAATACTTCTGACGGCAAGGTCACCGCAGTTACGATTACCCGCTCTTCGGGCATCCCGGCGTTCGACCGCGCGATCGAAGCCGGCATCCGCCGCTGCAACCCCTTCCCGAAACCTTCGAATGGCCGCTACGAACCGAGTATCTACGGTGAGTACAGCATGTACTAATAGACAGGAGATTGCTGATCATGACTCCCGCCCATAGCCGAAGCGCCCCCCTCCTTGCGTTCTGGCGAACGTACGGACTGGCGCTGCTGCTGGCGTTCGCCAGCCTGCTGGCCGTCCGGCCTGCCCACGCGCAACTGCGCGTCGACATTTCCGGCACCGGCGCCACCCAATACCCGGTGGCCATCGCCGATTTCGCCGTGGACGATGCCCACGGCCGCGCCCTGGCCGAGGTGATCCGCGCCGACCTGACCCGCACGGGCCAGTTCCGCCTGATCAGCGCCGCCGGCGCCGGCCTGAACGTCGATTCGGCCATCTCGCACGACGACTGGCGCTCGAAGGGCGCCGACTTCCTGGCCTATGGCAGCATCGTGCGCGGCGCCGACGGCCGCTACGACGTGCGCTACCGCCTGGCCGACACGGTCAAGAAGGGTCAGCTGGACGGCGTGGCGTTCTCGGGCACCGAGCAGGAACTGCGCCGCGTCGCCCACCAGATCGCCGACCGCATCTACGAAAAGATCACCGGCGTTCGCGGCGTGTTCTCCACCCGCATCGCCTATGTGCTCAAGCAGGGCCCGACCTACGAACTGCAGGTCGCCGACGCCGACGGCCAGAATCCCCAGGTCGCGCTGCGCTCGCGCGAGCCGATCATCTCGCCCTCCTGGTCGCCCGATGGTTCGAAGCTGGCCTATGTGAGCTTCGAATCCGGCAAGCCGGTCGTGTACGTGCACACCCTGGCCACCAGCGCCCGCGTGCCCGTGGCCAACTTCAAGGGCAACAACAGCGCCCCGGGCTGGTCGCCCGATGGCACCCAGCTGGCCGTGGCGCTGACGCGCGACGGGTTGTCGCAAATTTACATCGTCAGCGCGGCCGGCGGCTCGAATATGCGCCGAGTTACGCGTTCTCCCGGGATTGACACCGAGCCGAGCTTTACGCCAGACGGCCGTTCCATTATCTTTACCAGTGACCGCAGCGGCGGGCCGCAAATCTATCAGACCGGCCTGGACGGTGGCGATGCTCGCCGCCTCACGTTTAATGGTGGTTACAACATCTCACCCCGAATTTCCCCCGATGGATCGACGTTGCTGTACGTTGCAAGACGCGACGGCGCGTTTCGAATCGCCTCGTTGAACCTGTCCTCAGGCTCCGAATCCTTGCTGACTGATGGTCGTGACGATCAGTCTCCGAGCTTCGCGCCGAATGGCATGCAAGTCCTCTACGCCGCCGTGCAGAACGGCCGTAGCGTGCTTGCGGGTGTGTCGAGCGATGGCCGCGTACGGCAGACGCTTTCGGTACTGAATGGGGAAATACGTGAACCGACTTGGGGCCCATTTACCCGATAACACGTGTGACTCTCTTTGCAAAGGAACTATCATGAAGTCGCGCATTGCCAAAAGCCTAACCATCGCCGCTCTGGCCGCCACCCTGGCAGCTTGCAGCTCCGTCCCTCTCGACGATAAAGCGGGTCAGGGCGGAGGCGCTGGCCAAGGACAGGCCTCTGGCCAGATCCTTGATCCCTTCAACCCCCAAAGCATCCTGGCGCAACAGCGCTCGGTATACTTTGACTTCGACAGCTACTCGGTGTCGGACCAGTACCGCAGCCTGGTGGAAACCCATGCCCGTTACCTGGCCTCGCACCAGCAGCAACGCATCAAGATCGAAGGCAACACCGACGAGCGCGGCGGCGCCGAATACAACCTGGCCCTGGGTCAGCGCCGCGCTGACGCGGTTCGTCGCATGATGACCCTGCTGGGCGTCAGCGACAACCAGATCGAAACCATCAGCTTCGGCAAGGAAAAGCCGAAGTCGAGTGGCACGTCGGAAGCCGACTTCGCGGAAAACCGCCGCGCCGATATCGTTTATCAGCGCTAAGCTTTTCGTATAGTCGATTGCCCCACGACGCGTCGGGACGGTCAGCCGGCCGTCCCGGCGTTTCTTTTTTCACCCGGGAATTTTCATGCGCGATAACGTTCTGTCCCTGCGTCCCCTGATTGCCTCCGCCGGTCTGGCGCTGGCCGCCCTGGCCGCTCCCGTCCAGGCTTTCGCCGACGACGAGGCCCGCCGGGCCATCCTAGACTTGCGCCAGCAGGTGCAACAGCAGAACGAACAGAACCAGCGCGCCCGGCTGCAACTGGCCGACCAGATCCAGGCCTTGCAGCAGGAAGTCGCCCAATTGCGCGACCAACTCGAACTCGTATCCCGCCAGCAGCCCGGCGCCAAGGGCGGCGGCGCGGCCGGCAGCGCCAACCCGCCTGGCGCGAATGCCGGCGATCCGCAGGAACAGGCCGCCTATGACGGCGCGATCGACCTGTTCCGCAAGGGCCAGTACAAGGAAGCCTCGGAATCCTTCGCCGCCTTCACCGCGCTCTATCCGGCCAGCCAGCTCGCTCCGAGCGCCCAGTTCTACCTGGGCAGCAGCCGCTACGCGCTGAAGGACTTCAAGGGCGCGATCGAGCAGCTCACCAGCATGGTCCAGAAGGCCCCCGACAACGCGCGCGCCCCCGATGCCCTGCTCGTCATCGCCGGCAGCCAGATCGAACTGAACAACCGCGCCGGCGCCAAGACGACGCTGCAGCGCATCGTCCGCGACTATCCCAGCGCGCCCGCCGCCGGCACGGCCAAGAGCCGTCTCCAACTGCTGCAGTAATGGCGGCAGCCGCGTCCGCGGTCACCGCCTATCGGCACATCCTGCGCCGCCGGGCAGGGCTCATCGCCCTGCTGCTGGCGGCGATTTTCATTGCGCTGCTGGCTGACTTCACGACAGGGCCTTCCGCCCTGTCCTGGAGCGAACTGTGGCGCGCGCTGAGCGCGCCCGCCGCAGCCGATCCCAGCACCCGCGTCATCGTCTGGGACATCCGCCTGCCGCAGGCCTTGATGGCCGCGCTGGTTGGCGCCGCGCTGGGCCTGGCCGGCGCCGAGATGCAGACCATCCTCAACAACCCACTGGCCAGCCCGTTCACGCTGGGCGTGTCTTCGGCGGCCGCCTTCGGCGCCTCGCTGGCCATCGTGCTCAACCTGGGCCTGCCCGGCGTGCCCGCGGGTTGGCTGATTGCCGGCAACGCCTTCCTGTTCGCCGCGCTGGCGGCGCTGGCGCTGGACGCCGCGGCGCGCTGGGCGGGCATGAACACCCAGGGCGTGGTGCTGTTCGGCATCGCCATGGTGTTCAGCTTCAACGCGCTGGTGTCGCTGGTGCAATTCGTCGCCAGCGCCGAAGCGCTGCAGAACCTCGTGTTCTGGACCATGGGCAGCCTGTCACACTCCAGCTGGGCGTCCGCCGGCGCGTTGGCCGTGGCCTTGGCGCTGGCCCTGCCGCTGGCCTTACGCCAGTCCTGGAAGCTGACCGCGCTGCGACTGGGCGAAGAACGCGCCGCCAGCTTCGGCGTGGACGTGCGACGTGTGCGAGTGGCGGCGCTGGCGCGCGTCAGCCTGCTGTCGGCGCTGTCCGTGGCTTTCGTCGGCACCATCGGCTTCATCGGCCTGGTGGCGCCCCACATCGCCCGCCGGCTGTTCGGCGAGGACCATCGCTATTATC
Source organism: Achromobacter sp. 1011811831 (assembly GCF_059760905.1). NCBI lineage: Bacteria > Pseudomonadati > Pseudomonadota > Betaproteobacteria > Burkholderiales > Alcaligenaceae > Achromobacter > Achromobacter sp. 1011811831. The sequence continues at coordinate 143,951 of NZ_JCBANG010000002.1, read as the reverse complement.
TGCCCGGCAGCGCCCTGATCGGCGCCACCATCCTGTCGCTCGCCTCGCTGGCGTCCAAGAACCTGATGCCCGGCGTGATCATCCCGGTAGGCATCGTGACCTCGCTGGTCGGCATCCCCTTCTTCGTGTCGGTGGTCATGCGCCGCCGTCAGCCATGACCCAGGCCCCCTCTCCTCCTGCCATGCTGGAAGTGGAGGGCCTGGCTGCCGGTTACGGCCGCCAGGAAGTGCTGCACGGACTGACCCTGCCGCCAATGGCCGCCGGCGAGATCACCGCGCTGCTGGGCCCGAACGGCAGCGGCAAATCCACGCTGCTCAAGACGCTGGCCGGCCTGCTGCGCGCCCGCGCGGGCAGCGCCCGCCTGGACGGCTGCGACCTCGCCGCAGCCAGTCCCGCAGACCGTGCGCGCCATGTCGTCTATCTGCCCCAGGGCCTGCCCGCCGAAGTGCATCTGCGGGTGTTCGAATCCGTGCTGGTGGCGTCCCGCGCCAGCGACGGACTGGCGCCCTCGGCCAGTCCCGCCGAGATCGAGACGCTGCTGGAGCGCCTAGGCATCGCCCCCCTGGCCCTGCACTATCTGGACGCGCTCTCGGGCGGGCAGAAGCAGCTGGTGGGCCTGGCCCAGGCCTTGATCCGCCGTCCGCGCGTGCTGCTGCTGGACGAGCCGCTGTCGGCGCTGGACCTGAACTACCAGTTCCACGTCATGCAATTGCTGCGGCAGGAGACGCGGCAGCACGGACTGATCAGCGTCATCGTGCTGCACGACCTGAACGCGGCCCTGCAGCATGCCGATCAGGCGGTGCTGATCCACCAGGGCCGGCTGGCGGGCGCCGGCGCGCCCGCGGATGTGATCACGCCGCAGGCGCTGGCCGCCGTCTATGGGGTGCAGGGACGCGTGGAAAGCTGCAGCCGGGGCCTGCGCCAGGTGCTGATCGACGGGCTGTTGGCGCATCCGCACTGACAGCCCGGCCGCGCGGCGGCCAGCGGGGTCAGGCGCGCTGCGCCACGTCCGCGACCGGCGCGCCGGTCATGTCGGCCAGTTGTCGCGGCGTCAGGTTGAACACCGCGTGCGGATGCCCGGCGGCGGCCCACAAGCTGTCGTACTGGAACAGGTCCTGATCCAGCAGCATCACCGGCTTGACCGCGTGGCCGATCGGGCAGACGCCGCCGATGGCGTAGCCCGTCATGTCCCGCACGAACTTGGCGTCGGCCTTGGCCAGTGCGCCCACCTGCGCCGACACCTTGGCCTCGTCCACCCGGTTGGTGCCGCTGGCGATTACCAGCACGGGCGCGTTGTCGGCGGCGCGGCGGAAGATGATCGACTTGGCGATCTGCGCCACCTCGCAGCCCAGGCCCGCCGCCGCTTCCGCCGAGGTCTTGCCGGTCTGCGGCAGGACTACCACGGGCTTGTCGTGGCCCAGCTCCAGCAGGAGGCGGGCGACACGTTGGACGGATTCGGGCAAGGCGGCAAGGGACTCCGGGGACATCGGGACAGCTCCGATCAAATGAGTGTTCGCAAAAACCCGCCGGACGACGGGCGATCCGCAATTAGCATATCAGCAGTTCACGGAGCAGCCGTTCCGGCCTCGGCGCCTCAAAGGGCGCGGCGCATCGGGCTAGAATGCGACCCTGGCCCTCCCAACCCTGCACCAATGCGTTCCGAACCCGTCCTGCCCCAGCAGACCGCCATCATCGGCGGCTATGCCATGTCCTACACCGAATATGGCAGCGGCGACCCGCTAGTGCTGGTGCACGGTTCGCTGTCGGACAGCCGCTACTGGAAATCGCAGATGGGCCCGCTAGGCCGCAACCGCCGGGTGCTGGCTGTCTGCCTGCGCCGGTACTGGCCGGAAGCCTGGAACGGCGAAGGCGGCGGCTTCTCGGTCGCGCAGCATGCCGAGGACGTGCTTGAGTTCATCGACCAGGTGGCCGGCGGACGCGCCGATCTCGTCGGCCATTCGCGCGGCGGCCGCGTCGCGCTGGAAGTCGCGCTGCGGCGGCCCGACGCCCTGCGCAGCCTGACGCTGGCCGATCCCGGCCTGCCGCTGCCCGGCGAAGACGATCTGCGCGGCAGCTTCCGCCAGGAGGCGCTCGCGCTGATCCGGCAAGGCGAGGTGGACACCGGCCTGGCGCTGTTCGTGGACACGGTGACCGGCCCCAACACCTGGCAGCGCATGGTGCCCTGGTTCAAGGAAATGGTGCGCGACAACGTCGGCACCCTGTTCGGACAGGTCGACGAGAAACCACCCGTCCTGACCGCCGCACAGATCGGCAGCCTGGCCTTGCCCGCCCTGCTGATCGGCGGCGCCCTCAGCCCGCAACCCTATCCCGCCGTGCTGGATGCGCTGTCGCGCTGGCTGCCACAGGCTCGGCGCATCGATATCGCCGGTTCTTCGCATGGCATGAACCTGGGCAATCCGCGGGCCTTCAACGGCGCGATCGACGAGTTCCTGAACGGACTGGGCTGAACCGTCCCGGCTCCGCGCCGGGCGCGCCCGACGCGCGCGTCACGGCTCGACCGACGGCGTGTGCTTGAGCCGCCGCAGCACGAACGTGGAACGGCTGTGCCGCACGCCCTTGAGCGTGTACAGGCGCTTGCGCAGGAATTCCTCGTAGCCCTCGGTGCCCGCGACCGCGACCTTGATCAGATAGTCGTATTCGCCCGTGACCAGGAAAGCCTCGACCACCTCCGGCAGGCGGGTGATCTCTTCGCCAAAGCGCGCCAGCGTGTCATCGTCGTGATGTTCCAGCGTCACCTCGATCATGACGGTATCCGGCAGGCCCAGCGCCTTCTGGTTCAGCAGCGCCGCATAGCCCTCGATCACGCCCGCCTCTTCCAGCGCCCTGACGCGATTCCAGCAAGGCGTGGGCGACAGCCCGACCTGCTCGGCCAGTTTCAAGTTGGTCAGCCGGCCGTCGGCGCGCAGCGCGCGCAGGATCTTGCGGTCGGTTTCATCGATTTTGGGTGGCGTGGACACGCGGGGCGCTCCTGCTTTAGAGAATATCCCTTCAAAACCGAATTCTAGAGGATATTAATTTTCCTTATCCGCCAGATCAGGCGTGAATACGGAAACCTATTTTGCGAATCTGCCGATAGACTCTCTAGCAAGACGGGCACTACCCCGCCTGTCCGATCCGGCGCCCGAGCGGCGGCACAACCCCGCCCGGACACCGGCGATTCATCGCAGCAAGCCGCGCGCCGACCCGCGCGGCCGGACATCATGCCTCACACCGCAGCACCCGCAGCACGCCCCGGCCTTGCCGGCACGGCCATGCTTTTCAGCGCCCCCGCGCTTTTCGCCTCCAACATGGTGGCGGCCCGATGGGCCCACGACGCCGCCCTTCCCCCCGTTTTCCTGGCCTTCGGCCGCTGGCTGATCGCACTGCTGATCCTGCTGCCGATCACCGCGCCCGCGCTGTACCGGCACCGCCAGGCGCTGCGCCGCGGCCTGCCCTCGCTGCTGCCCCTGGCGGTGCTGGGCATGGGCGTGGCGGTGGCGCCGCAATACATCGGCGCCCAGAACACCAGCGCCACGAACATCGCGCTGATCTTCTCGTGCAGCCCCATCCTGGTATCGCTGCTGGAAGCGCTGATCTGGCGCAAGCCCCTGCCGGCCACGCGCGTGGCCGGCCTGTTGCTGGCGCTGGGCGGCGTGCTGACGGTGCTGTCGCGCGGCGACGCCGATGTGCTGGCGCGGCTGGCCTTCGGCCAGGGCGATCTGTGGGTGCTGCTGGCCGCCACCGGCTGGGCCTTCTACACGGTGCTGCAAAAGCGCCTGCCCCAGCCCGCGGTGCCTGCCAGCGCCAAGCTGGCCGTGATGATGGCCGCCGGCGCGCTGGCGCTGGCGCCCTTCGCCGCCGTTGAAACGCTGACCGGCGCCGCGCCGGCCTGGAGCGATCCGCGCCTGGCCGCCACGCTGCTGTTCCTGGCCGTCGTGCCCAGCCTGGGCGCGTACTACGTGTACGGCCGGCTGATCAGCCAGGCCGGCCCGGCCACGGCGGGGCTGTCGATGTTCCTGGTGCCGGTCTACGCGGCGCTGCTGGCCTGGCCGCTGCTGGACGAAGCGCCGCAGCTGTTCCACGCCTACGGCTTCGTGATGATCCTGCTGGGGGTGCGCCTGGCATCGCTGCGCGGGCGCGGCCGGACGGCAACCGCCGCCGCCCCGGCCTGATCCGCCCGCGACGCGATCAGCGGCCGCCGCCCTTGGCCGCGATGACTTCCTGCATCACCTGGCGCGGCGCCTCGGCGTAGTGCTTGAACTCCATGGTGTAGGTGGCCCGTCCCTGCGTCAGCGAACGCAGGGACGTGGAGTAGCCGAACATCTCGGCCAGCGGCACCTCGGCCCGCACCAGCTTGCCGCCACCGCCCGCGATGTCTTCCATGCCCTGCACCATGCCCCGACGCGAGGACAGGTCGCCCATGACGTTGCCGGTGAAGTCCTCCGGCGTTTCCACCTCGACCTGCATCATCGGCTCCAGCAGCACCGGATCGGCGCGCCGCATGCCTTCCTTGAACGCCATGGACGCGGCCATGCGGAAGGCGTTTTCATTCGAGTCCACGTCGTGGTATGAGCCGAAGAACAGCGTCGCCTTCACGTCCACCACCGGATAACCCGCCAGCACGCCGGCGTTGAGCGATTCGCGGATGCCCTTGTCCACCGCGGGGATGAATTCGCGCGGCACCACGCCGCCCTTGATCGCGTCAACGAACTCGTAGCCCTTGCCCGGTTCCTGCGGCTCCAGTTTCAGCACCACATGACCATACTGGCCACGGCCGCCCGACTGCTTGACGAACTTGCCCTCGACCTCGTCGCAGGTCTTGCGGATGGTCTCGCGATAGGCCACCTGCGGCTTGCCCACGGTCGCCTCCACGCCGAACTCGCGCTTCATCCGGTCCACCAGGATCTCCAGGTGCAGCTCGCCCATGCCGGAGATGATCGTCTGCCCCGACTCTTCGTCGGTGCGCACGCGGAACGACGGATCCTCCTGCGCCAGCCGGCCCAGCGCGATGCCCATCTTTTCCTGGTCGGCCTTGGTCTTGGGCTCCACCGCCTGCGAGATCACGGGCTCGGGGAACACCATACGTTCCAGGATGATGACGTGCGCCGGATCGCTGAGCGTATCGCCGGTGGTGACGTCCTTCACCCCCACCGCCGCCGCGATGTCGCCGGCATAGACCTCGGTGATCTCGCGCCGCTCGTTGGCGTGCATCTGCAGGATGCGGCCCAGCCGCTCCTTCTTTTCCTTGCCGGGGATGTAGACGGAATCGCCCGACTTCACCACGCCGGAATACGCGCGGAAGAACACCAGCTGGCCGACGAAGGGATCGGTCATGATCTTGAAGGCCAGGGCCGAGAACGGTTCCTTGTCGGTCGGATGGCGCTCGATCTCGCGGTCGCGCTCGTCGTGGCCCTTGATCGCCGGCACGTCCACCGGCGACGGCAGGTAGTCAATCACCGCGTCCAGCATGGCCTGCACGCCCTTGTTCTTGAAGGCGCTGCCACACAGCATGGGCACGATCTCGTTGGCCACGGTGCGGGCGCGCAGGCCCTGCTTGATTTCCTCTTCGGTCAGCGCCTCGCCGGACAGGTATTTCTCCAGCAGCGTCTCGTTGGCCTCGGCCGCCTTCTCGACCATCTTCTCGCGCCAGGCATCGGCCTCGGCCTGCATGTTCGCCGGAATGTCGCGGTACTCGAAGCGCACGCCCTGGCTGGCATCATCCCAGATGATGGCCTTCATCTTGACCAGGTCGATGACGCCCTCGAAGTGATCCTCGGCCCCCACGGGCAGCTGGATCGGCACGGCGTCGCCCTTCAGGCGCTCGACGATCTGGCGCTGCACGCGCAGGAAATCCGCGCCCACGCGGTCCATCTTGTTGACGAAGGCCAGGCGCGGCACCTTGTACTTGTTGGCCTGGCGCCAGACTGTCTCGGACTGCGGCTGCACGCCGCCGACGGAGTCATACACCATGACGGCGCCGTCCAGCACGCGCATGGAGCGCTCGACCTCGATGGTGAAGTCCACGTGTCCCGGTGTGTCGATGATGTTGATGCGGTGCTCGGGATAGTTGCCAGCCATGCCCTTCCAGAACGCGGTGGTGGCAGCCGACGTGATCGTGATGCCACGCTCCTGCTCCTGCTCCATCCAGTCCATCACGGCGGCGCCGTCGTGCACCTCGCCGATCTTGTGAGTGATGCCGGTGTAGAAGAGGATGCGCTCGGTGGTGGTCGTCTTGCCCGCGTCGATATGGGCGCTGATGCCGATATTGCGGTAAAGCTCGATGCGCGTCTTGCGAGTCATGGCCTCTTCCCTTGCTGAATGCAGATGGGCGAAGACGGCAAGCCCGACCGGGCGTTGCCGCGGCGGGCGCGTAGCCGCGGCCAGATGCGTTGCGTACCGCGCGCCCGCACTTGCATCGCCAATATTACGCGCGGCGCGTCAGGCCGCAAGAGGGAAATCAACGGGAACGCTGCACGGAGCGGACGAAACGCGCGGCCAAGCAAAAGCCCCTCCGGTGGGAGGGGCTTGATGCCCGCGCGGGCTGCGCACTGACGGACGGCTGAAGCCACCCGCGCGCTTACTTCTTGTCTTCCTTGACGCGATACACCAGCACGGCGGTGCTGGCCAGCGACAGCACCTTGGCGGTGACGCTGCCCAGCAGCAGGCGCGACAGGCCGCTGCGGCCGTGGCTGCCGATGAAGATCAGGTCGCAACCCTGGTCAGCGGCGGCCTGGACGATGCCGTCGGCCACGTTGAAGTTGGACACGGCGCGCGACTCGGACTTCACGCCGGCGGTGTCGGCGCGATCGGTGATCTGCTTCAGGTACTTGTCGGCCTGCTCGGCCGAGGCCTTCTCGTAGTCTTCGTCGGTGATGGCATAGGCGGCCGCCATGCCGTCAAAGCCGATGGTGGCCGCGAAGGGCTGGGTCACGTACAGGGCAACGACTTCGGCGCCCACGGAGCGCGCGAACGAAATACCCGCGTTGGCGGCCTGCGCGGACAGCGGCGAACCGTCGGTGGGAATCAGGATCTTCTTGAACATCTTGCCTGCTCCTGGTTTGAGGACAGTCTCCATGCTACCGGAAAAACCCGCCAGGTTCGCATCAAGCGAACCTGGCGCCCTTGACGCCGATCAAGCCAGCTGCTGGGCGGCGGCGTAAAGATTGGTGCACCGGGTGCCCGTGCGGCAGTAGGCCAGCACCGGGCCGGGCAAGGTATGCAGCAGCTCGGCGAAACGCTGCACGTCGGCAATCGTCATGGCGCTGCCGACGACCGGCTGGTATTCGATCTGCAGGCCGGCGGCCTGGGCGGCCTTGGACACGTCCGCGGCCGTGGGCTGGTCGGGACCGCCCTCGAAATCCGGACGGTTGATGATGACGCTCTTGTAGCCGGCGGCGGCCACGTCGGCCATGTCGTCGGGGCCCAGCTGCGGCGCGACGGCGAAGTTCTCGGTAAGGGGCTTGATCGGTGCGGACATGGCGGTTCCTTCAGGTGGAGTGCTGCCCATTATTATTGCAGGAGAGGCCGGGCGTGAAGAGTTTTTCCAGCTTGGCCCAGATGTCATTGTGGTCCACCATCGTGACGGAAAAACGCACCATGGCGGACGGCGCCTGCGACGGCGAGAACAGCGTGCCCGGCGCCAGCAGCAGGCCCTGGTCGGCCGCCTCGCGCGCCAGCACCTCGCTGTCGCGTCCGCAGTCGGCCCACACGAACATGCCGGCATGCGGTTCGCGCGGCACGGTCAGACCCAACGCCGTCAGCCCTTGCACGCAGCGCCGGCGGGCCTCGTCGACCCGGGCGCGGACGCGCTCGGCGTGGCGGCGGTATTGGCCTTCCATCAGCACGCGGTGGATGACCCTCTCGCCCAGCTCCGGCGAGGTCAACCCGGCCAGCATCTTCAGGTCCGCCAGCTTCTGCAGGATGTCGGGGTGCGCCGCCACGTAGCCCACCCGCAGGCTGGCGGCCAGCATCTTGGAATAGCCGCTCACCAGGATCACGCGCCGCAGCCGGTCCAGCACGGCCAGCTTCATGGCGCCGCCCGGATGCAGATCGCCGTAGGTATCGTCCTCGACCACCAGGAAATCATGGCGTTCGGCGATTCGCAGGATGTCGTAGGCGATGCCGGCCGACAGCGTATGGCCCGTGGGATTGTGGACCGCGCTGTTGATGATGAAAAGCTTGGGCTTGTGCTCGGCGGCCAGCTGTTCCAGCAGCGCCGTGTCCGGACCGTCCGGTCCGCGCGGCACGCCGATCAGCCGGGCGCCAAACGCCGCCAAGCGGCCAAAAATCAGGAACCACGCGGGATCCTCGACCAGCACCGTATCGCCGGGCTTGACCAGGTGCCGCGCGATCAGGTCCAGCGCGTGCGTGACGCCGTTGGTTGTCAGCAGATTGCGTTCGGGATGGGCGGGCACGCCCTCGCTCTGCAGCGATGCGGCGATCTGCTGGCGCAGCGGCAGGAAGCCCTGCGGGTGGCCGTAGGACACGAGCTGGCCGCGCACCGACCGGCCCACCGCGCGCACGGCGCCCGCCACCATTTCGGGATCCAGCCAGTCCGGCGGCAGCAGGCCGGCGCCGCCCGGCATGCCGTGGGCGGACGTCTCGCGGAACATGCTGCGCAGCAGCCAGGCCACGTCCACCCTGGCCGGCGCGGCCAGGGTATTGGCAGGCGCGGGCGCGACGGCGGCCAGGGAGCCGCTGCGGGCGCGCACGAAAAAGCCCGCCCCGCGCCGCGACTGCACCAGCCCGCGAGCGACCAACCGGTCGTATGCTTCCACCACGGTGAAGCGGCTGACGCCGGATTGCTCGGCCATCTTGCGGATGGATGGCAGGCGGGTGCCGGGGCGCAGGCCCTGTTCGTCGATACGGCGGGCCAAGCCCTCGGCCAACTGCGCCACCAACGTGGCATCGGCCTGGCGCACGGGCTGCCAGGGCAGGGTTGAAGACGTGGCGGGAGCGACTGTCATGGGATTACCACCAGGCCAGTTGATAAAGTGAGTTGCCAAAGTGTACCGGTACTGTACCGATAACTATGCGTAGAGTGACAGCAATGCCGCCGACCCGCAAGTGCGCGTCCGGCAGCTCGCCCCATCGCACAGACATTTCCGTAAGCGAATGCCGGGCACCCATAAGGACCGCAACATGAGTTTGATCCCCGCCAGCTGGGCCGACGTGCCCCTCACCTCCCTGTCGCTGCTCGGCCCGTTGGCCCTGTTCGCGCTGGTCAGCTCGATCACGCCCGGGCCCAACAACGTGATGCTGGCCACGTCCGGGCTGAATTTCGGCTTCCGGCGCACCATTCCGCACCTGCTCGGCGTGAGCATCGGCTTCACGCTGATGGTGTTCCTGGTCGGCATCGGCCTGGGCTCGGTGTTCCAGCAGGTCCCTTCGCTGTACACCGTGCTGAAGTACGCCGGCGCGGCCTATCTGCTGTACCTGGCCTGGAAGATCGCCAATGCCGGCGAGATGAAGGACGGCGTCAGCCGCGCCAGGCCCGTGACCTTCCTGCAGGCCGCCGCGTTCCAGTGGGTCAATCCCAAGGCCTGGGTCATGGCGGTGGGCATCATCGCGACCTACACGCCGCAGGCCAGCTTCTTCGCCAATCTGGTCATCGCCACCGTGGTCTGCGGGCTGGTCAACCTGCCCAGCGTCGGCGTCTGGGTCACCTTCGGCACCGCGCTGCGCCGCGTCTTGCACAAGCCCGCCGCGATCCGCGCCTTCAACGTCGGCATGGCGCTGCTGCTGGTGGCCTCGCTGTATCCAATCGCGCTGGACCTGCTGCGCTGAAACCCGTCAATGGGCCAGCAGGCCGGCCACCACGGCCGGCGTGACCAGCACGTTGAACAGGCCCGCCATCACCATCACCAGGCCCGCGACCGCGCCCTCCTCGGCCGCCAGCTCACGGGCCTTCGCGGTTCCCGCCCCGTGCGCGCCCATGCCGAACAACGCGCCGCGCGCCAGCGAGGAGCGCAGCGGCAGCCAGCCGCGCACCAGCTGCCCGATCGCCGCGCCGGCCACGCCGGTCACGATCACGAACACGGCGGTCAGATCCGGCACGCCGCCCACATGCGATGACACCGTCATCGCGAACGGCGTGGCGACCGAGCGCGGCAGCAGGCTCAGCCGCAGATCCGCCGGCAAATCCAGCATGCCGCCCAGCAGCCAGGCGCTGACGCCGGCGATGATGCTGCCCACAGCCACCCCGGCGGTCAGCACCGGCCAGTAACGGCGGATCAGCGCGCGCTGCTGGTACAGCGGCAGGGCAAAGGCCACGATCACCGGACCGAGCATGGCGGTGAGCCAATGCGATCCCGCCATGTATTCCCGATATCCCGTGTGCAGCGCCAAGGCCAGTGCCAGCAGCAGCGCCGGCGCCAGCACCAGCGCCGACGTCCACCAGCGCGCATGGCGCCGGTACGACAGCCGCGCGCAGACATAGGCCAGCACCGTGGCCGCCGGCCAGAACAGCAGATGGAATTCAGGATGCATGGCGGTTCATCCAGCGATGGCACAGCTCGATGGTGATCGCCGTGCCCGCCATGACCAGGGCGGTGCCCAGCACGATCACCAGCAACAGCTTCAGGCCCAGCATGCCGATGAATTCGCGGTGATCCAGCAGCGACATCACCGCCGGCACGAAGAACAGCAGCATCTCGCCCAGCAGCAGGCTGGCGCCGCGCTGCAGGTTGCTGGCGCGCAGCAGGCGCGACGCCAGCAAGGCCAGCACCAGGCCCAGACCGATGACGCCGCCGGGCAGCGGCAGGCCGGACCAGCCGGCCAGCGCCTGGCCAAGCAGGGAAAACAGGATCAAAAGCCCGATTTGCAGCAGGCGGCTGCGGCGCAGGGCGATGCGCGCGTATAGAAGACGACGGGACAAGAACATATGAGGATTCCTACGGCCCTTTCGTTTTACGCCCGCCGGACACATAGATAAAATGAATTCGATGAATTCATAGAATTCTATTTAGGAATACCCATGGAATTGCGCCCCTTGCGCGCCCTGGTCGAGGTTGTCCGCCAGGGCGGCTTTTCCCAGGCCGCCAAGACCATCCACGCCACGCAACCCACGGTCAGCAAGGCGATCAAGCAGCTGGAAGACGAGCTTGGCATGCCCTTGCTGGACCGCCAGGTCTACCCGCCCCGGCTGACCGAGGCCGGCGAAATCGTCTATCGACGCGCCTTGTCGATGTTGGCGGAACGCGACGATCTGCGCGCCGAGCTGGATGCGCTGCGCGGCCTGCAGCGCGGCGTGCTGCGCCTGGGCCTGCCCCGGCTGGGCAGCAGCTCGCTGTTCGCGCCCTTGTTCGCGCGCTTTCGCAGCCGCTATCCGCGCATCGAAATCAGCCTGGTGGAACACGGCAGCCGGCGGCTGGAAGAGATGGTGATGGCGGGCGAGATCGAACTGGCCGCCACGCTGCGCCCGGTGCCCGACAACTTCGACTGGCAGCCGGTGGCGCGCGAACCGCTGATCGCGCTGATGCCGGCCGATCATCCGCGCGCCCGCGCGGCCGCGGTCGGCCTCGTCGAGCTGCGCGATACGCCCTTCATCCTGTTCGAGACGGGTTTCGCGTTGAACCGCATCATCCAGGATGCCTGCCAGCGCGCGGGCTTCACGCCCACCGTCGCGGCGCGCAGCGGGCAGACCGACTTCATCGTCGCCCTGGTCGCCGCCGGCCTGGGCGTGGCCTTCCTGCCACGCATCAAGGCCCACGAGGAAACCCACGCCGGCGTCAGCCGCGTGCCGTTGCACGATCCCGGCACCGATTGGGAAATGGTGCAGGTCTGGCGCCGCGGCGGCTATCTGTCGCACGCGGCGCAGGCCTGGCTGGCGCTGACGCGCGATCCGCGTCCAATCACGCAGTAGGCAAGTACATTTGGACACCAGGCGCGCGCCGAGTCCGTGCGCGCACGGGGTATGCTCTAGCCGCCCTTCCGGCGCCCTGGGGAACCACCCTTGGCGCCCAACCGTCGCACCGAACATGCCCGCCTTGTCCCGCCCCGCCTTCCGCCGCCTGATCGGCGTCGCCGTGCTCGCCACCGCCAGCGTCGTCGGCTGCACACAGCTCGACGCCTGGCAACGGCAAAGGATCTTCGCGCCCGAACCCCAGCCCCAGACCTGGTGGCGCGAACCTGCCGCCGGCACCGAGGTCTTCGACCTGGATGTCGGCAGCGGCGAACGCGTGCGCGCCTGGTACTGGCAAAGTCCGCGCGCCGACGCACCTACGGTGCTCTACCTGCACGGCGCGCGCTGGAGCCTGAACGGCGCCGCCTTCCGCATCGAGGGCTGGACCCGCATGGGCTATTCGGTGCTGGCGATCGACTATCGCGGTTTCGGCGCGTCCACGCCGCGCCTGCCGTCCGAGGCCACCGCGCAACAGGACGCCGTCGCCGGCCTGCGGGAACTGGCCCGGCGCCAGCCCGACCCGTCGCGCCGTTTCATCTATGGGCACAGCCTGGGCGGCGCCATCGCCATCGACCTGGCGTCCCGGCCCAACCAGCCGCCGTTCGCCGGCCTGATCGTCGAATCCAGCTTCACCAGCATCGGCGCGATGCTGGCCACGATGAAATGGGGCAAGCTGCCCGGCGCCAGCCTGCTGATCACGCAGCCCTTCGATTCAATCGAGAAGGTGGCGCTGATGCGCACGCCCATGCTGTTCATGCATGGTACCGCCGACCGCGTGGTGCCACACACCATGAGCGATCAACTGTACGAGGCGGCCCACAACGTCACGCCCGGCCTGAAGCGGCTGGTGAAGATCGAAGGCGCTTCGCATTCGGGCGCGTTCCGCAGCGGCGCGCAGTACGAAACGGCGGTGGGCGCCTTCATGCGCGACGCCTCGCGGGCCTACGGCCGCAAGCAGGGCTAGCCGCGCAAGACGACTGGGCACACCCCGCCAGCTGCGCGCGGACGCCCGGATACGCCGCCAGGGAACCTGGTTGCGCCGGTTTGGCTCAGCGGGGCGTGACCGCGGCCGCCTCGCACGCGTCGCCACGGCGGCGCTCCAGCCAGCGCATCACCCGCGAACGGGATTTGTCGTAGGCCAGGTTGTAGAAAAACGCGTAGGGCAGGTAGAACAGCACCAGCGCGATATCCAGCACGAAGGCCTGCCACAGGGTGATTTCCAGCCACCACGCGGCCAGCGGGATCACGATCAGGATCAGGCCCAGTTCGAAGCCGAAGGCGTGGATGACGCGCAGCCGAAGATTGCGCGTCAGGCCATAGCGGTTTTCCAGGCGGTCGAAACCGGCGTTGTAGATCATGTTCCAGACCAGCGCGATCCAGGCGATCACGGCGGTCAACACGCCCATTTCGAACAGCGATTTGCCCATGGCCCATGCGGCGACGGGCGCGCACAGGCCGATGGCCAGGATTTCGAACAGGAAAGCGTGCAGGAATCGTTCTTTGAGGGTTTTCTTGGCTTGCGTCATGGACCCACCTGAGGTCGTTTGTTTCATCAACGGGGCAGATTGTCCACGACTATTCCGGTACCATAAAGATGGTTTCCATCGGAAAAACCGATAACACCATGAGCCCCCATCATGCGCCACTCCCTGGAATCGCTGGCCGCCTTCGCGCTGGTGGCCGCCGAAGGCTCGTTCTCCGCCGCCGCCCGCAAGCTGGGCAAGAGCCAGTCCACCATCAGCGAGACCATCGCCAACCTGGAGGTGGACTTGAATGTGTCCCTGTTCGACCGCCGCCAGCGGCAGCCGTCGCTGACCGAAGCCGGCCAGGCCCTGTTGGCGCAGGCGCAACAGGTGCTGGCGGCCAATGACCGGCTCAACCGCTGCGCCAGCCAATTGTCCGAAGGACAGGAACCCCGGCTGACCGTGGTGCTGTCCGATACCTTCCAGTCCGAGACCTTCGCCACCATGCTCCGCCAGATCGACCGGCGCTATCCCACGCTGCGGTTCGAATGCCTGATCGCGGAATACGAGGACGTCGTGGCCCTGGTGCAGCAGGGCCGCGCGCACCTGGGCCTGATGGCGGCGCAGGACAGCTATCCGCCGGACGTGGGCTATTCGGCGTTGAAGGAAAAATCGGAGCTGGTGCTGTGCGTGGGCCGTGGCCACCCGCTGGCCGCCTTGCCGCACGTGTCCAGCGAGCAGCTGCGCGCGGAACGCGAATTGCGGCTCAGCACCTACGAACTGGACAACAAGGACGATAGTCCGGCGCAATCGACCTGGTCGGCGCCGGGTTATCTGATGCTGTGCGAAATGGCCAGCCAGGGATATGGCTGGACCGAGCTGCCGCGCTGGATGGTGCAGCGCTACGGCGCCGATCAGCTGGTGGAGCTGCCCGTGCCGGGCTGGCCTCGGCACACCCGGGTGGACGCCGTCTGGTCCATGCGGCGCGCGCTGGGTCCCGCCGGCGCCTGGCTGTTGCAGAGCCTGATCGAGGCGTGAGACCGCGCGGGATCAGTGCGGCGCGGCGTCCAGGCGCGCGATGCGCACGCCGTTGGTGCGCAGCCATTCGCCCATCTTCGGGCAGGCCAGCACTTCGTATTCCGCGCGGCGCTGGCGCGACATGGCGCAATCGCCGCTGCTGTCCTTGGCGGGATGGCACATCAGCAGATCACCGTCGCAGGCATTGAAAAGCCAGTTCTGCAGCAGCTCTGCATAATGCCGTTTGCCGCCCTCGAATCCATAGACGCCCAGCATGCGCCGATTGGTGCGCAGGCCATCCCTGGCGGCGTCCCGTCCCAGCGCGGCAGCGCCCAGCGCGCCGATCACACGGGCCTTGAACGATTCCTTGAGCGGAATGCCGCTGAGCACGCCAGGCGCGGTCTGCCGAAGCCAGGGCATGCGTCCGCCGTAGCGACGCTTGAGCAAGGCCAGCAGGCGCTGACGGACGACTGGCAACTGATGCACATGCTGGTGGCCGTCGACATAGTCGGGCATGCGCCCGAACGCGGCCTCGAAAGCGTCGAACTGGCGTTCGAGCTGCGCATCGACCCAGGCGGCGTCCAGCCGTCCGGCATAGGCGCGCATGATCAGGCGGGACAGGGGCGGCATGATCTCGGCGCCATCCGACAGCGTCTCGGTCAGGTTCAGGTGCAGCCCGAGATCGATGTCGCACATGGCCAGGCGCGCCGCGTTCGCCTGGAACGTCGGCCCCAGCGTCAGGCAGCTGACCGCGCTCATGCGCCCCAGCCCGGCCAACGAAATCATGGCTTCATCGATGTCGGCGTTCATGCCAAAATCATCGCCGCACACAATCACGTGCTTGATCAAGAACTCACCCCGTACTTCCATATCTGCACGCCCCGCATGCGCGCCCTGTTCAAACAACTCGTTTTTTTTGTCGCCGTCGGATGCGCTGCCGCCGCCACGCACTGGGCGGTGGCCGTGGCCTGCGTCGAACTCTCCGGCGCGGCGCCGCTGGTCGCCAACCTGCTCGGCTGGCTGGTCGCATTCGCGGTGTCCTTCATTGGACACTACCGGCTCACGTTCCGCCATAGTCGCATACCCTGGACGATAGCCATCCGACGTTTCTTCCTCGTGTCCGCCGCGGGCTTTCTGGTCAACGAGGGCGCCTATGCCTGGCTGCTGCACGCCACGGCGCTCCGCTATGACGTGCTGCTCGCCTTGATCCTGATCGGACTGGCCGTGCTCACATTCGTGGTCAGCCGGCTTTGGGCGTTCCGCCACAAACCCGCTGCCTGAGCGCCGGCCCGCCCTCGACCTTCCAGATCAGGAACTTGACGCTGGTCGCCGCCGGCGTCAGGCCTTGCAGCGCCGGGTAGTCCGCCCCGTCAGAATTGTTGCCCCAGACCCAGTAGCGAGCGCCGTCCGGCGCGGCGCACAGCCTGGCCTTGAATTCCTCGTTGCTGATCAGCACCTGCCTGCCCATCGCCGGATCGAACTTGGCGGCGTCGTACAGCTCCTTGCGCCAGTTGTCGCGGATGGGGATTTCGGGATTGAGCCAGTCATCCACCACCCATGACGGCTTGGGCGCGCGCATGTAGAGCGCAAGGTCGAACGGATAGGCATGCAGGGACACGAAGGTATCGTCCGCCTGCAGTTGCGGCCGGATCACATCGGCCAGGGGTTCCGCGCTGCCCCGGGCGTTGTGTCCGGCGATACCCACCGCCAGCACGCAGATGAAGGCGCCAGCGCTGGCGCTGATGCGCACCAGCCTGGGCGTGATCGTGTCGTGCTCATTGCGCCAGGCGGCCACCACCACCTCGGCCAGCAGGAAGGCCAGCGGCGGCAAGGTCGGCAGCACATAGCCCACCAGCTTGGACGCCGGCAGCGAGAAGAACGCCAGAATGACCACCGCCCAGATGGCCGCCAGCAGGCGCAGCTCGCGCGTCGGCCCGGTCCAGAAGGTCTTGCGCAGGATGCCGCCGCCCCACAGGGACCAGGGCAGCGCCAGGCCGACAATCACCGGCAGGTAGAACCAGAATGGCTGGGCATTATTGAACCCGGCCGCGGCGAAGCGCTGGAAGTGCTGGTAGACGAAGAAGTAATCGTAGAAGCCCGAGAAGCGCGTCTGCATCAGCCAGAACCACGGCACCGCGACCGCCGCGAACAGCAGCAGCGCGGGCGGCCAGACCAGCGCCTTCAGGCCGCGCCAGCGCTTGCCGGCCACCAGCCAGATGAACAGGACGGCGCCAGGCAGCACCAGCCCGATCAGGCCCTTGGCGAGCACGGCCAGGCCGGCCAGCGCCGCCGCGGCCAGCGACATGGCGCGATAGGCCTGGCCCCGCTCGGCCCGCAACGCGGTCTCTGCCGCGGCCAGCACGCACAGCGAGATCATGCCGGCCACCAGCATGTCCAGGTTGGCGAACTGCGCGCCACCGTAGAAGAACGGCATGCTGGCCAGGATCAGCGTGGTCATGGTGGCGGTGGCACGATCGCGATGGCGCAACACGAAGAAATACAGCGCGATCGACGTGCCCCAGGCGGCCAGCCAGGACGGCAGGCGGGCCAGCCACGGATGCGGCCCGAACAGCGCGAAGAAGAACTCCGACAGCCAGTAGTACAGCGGCGGTTTGTGGAAATAGGGCATGCCGTCCAGCAAGGGCACCCCATGCGAACCGGCGCGCAGCATGTCCCAGGCCACGCCGGCGTAGCGGCCCTCGTCGGGCAGCGTCAACGGCCGGTACCAGATCAGGGCGGCCAGCCAGGCGCCGATGACAAGCAAGAACCATCCCGCCGGCGGCGTCCATTCGGAGCGGGCCGGCTGTTGCATGATCTTGGCCATCAGTCCGTCGCCCCGTCGCTGGAGACGGGGCGTCCCTGTCTGCGGCGCACGACATACAGCGGCCGCCCTTTGACCTCATCAAAAATGCGGGCGACGTACTCGCCCACCACGCCCAGCGAGATCAGGTTCACGCCGGCGAAGAACAGCACGGCCGTGACGATAGTGGTCCAGCCGGAGACCGGGTTGCCCAGCACCAGATACTCAGCCACCAGGTACGCGGCGTAGCACAGGCCAAGCAAGGCCATGAGCACGCCGGCCAGGCTGACCATGCGCAGCGGCCAGGTCGTGAACGCGGTCAGGCCGTCCAGGGCCAGGCGGAACAGGCGCAATCCGCTGAAGCGGCTGCTGCCATGCAGGCGTTCGTCTGGCGTATAAGGCAGGGCTTCGCCCTTGAATCCGACCCAGGCGTACAGCCCCTTCATGAAACGGGTGCGCTCGGGCAAGGCATTGAGCGCGTCCACCACGCTGCGATCCATCAGGCGGAAATCACCGGCGTGAGCGGGCACATCGACGCCACGCGCGCCGCTCAGCAGCTTGTAGAACCAGCGCGCGCCGGCGCGCTTGGCCCAGGACTCATCGGCGCGGGTCTCGCGCACGGCGTAGACCATTTCGGCGCCCGCGGCCCAACGGGCCAGCATCTGCTCGATCAGCGCGGGCGGGTGTTGCAGGTCGGCATCCAGGCAGATCACGGCATCGCCGGTGGCCGATTCCAGGCCCGCGCTCAGCGCCGCCTCCTTGCCGAAATTGCGCGACAGCTGCACGTAGCGGAAGCCCGCGTGCTCGGTCCATTCCTGCATCAGCGCCTCGGTGCCGTCGGTACTGCCATCGTCGGCGACGATGATCTCCCAGCTCGTGCACAAGGCAGACAGCCGGTTGCGCAGCAAAGGCAGCAGAATGCCCAGGTTGGCGCTTTCGTTCAGACACGGGATGACGCAGCTCACCCTGGCGTCATAAGGCGCCCGCGCGGCCGCCACGGACCGGGCGGCCCCGAGCGGGAACACGTTGGGCAATATTTGGGGTGGCACGGAAGCAGACCGGAATTGGCTATGCATGGGCTCTCTGTCGTAACTCGTAATACGGGGTACTGTGGCGGGCAGTATGAGCAGGGCCTCGTTGAATTTTCATGAAATGCCGCCGAGCGCCTGGCTGCGGAAATGCACGTGTGAACCAGTCTAGGGATCCCGGCGCCGCAATGAATAAACTCGCGTTCAGTTCCCGTAAAACTATGTCCCCAATTTGTAAAGCCGCGTAAAAGCAGCACTTCCCCGCCCACCGGTAAAATGCGCGGAAGTCTTTGTTTTCACAGGTTGTTATGCATTATCAAGTCCGCCCGATGCGGCCCGGCGACGTGGACGGCATTCTTGCCGTCCAGGCCCTGGCCTACCCCGGTTTCCTGCTGGAGAGCGCCGGATTCTTCCTGAACCGGCTCGCGCTCGCGCCCGGACACTGCTGGATCGCCGACGGCGCGGAATCCGGCACGCTCGGCTATCTGATCTCGTATCCCTGGGACGCGGGCCTGCCGCCCGTGCTGGATGTCGAGCTTGACGTCCTGCCCGACGGCGCCGACCACTGGTTCCTGCATGATTGCGCGGTGTCGCCGGCGGCCCAAGGCTTGGGCGTGGGCCAGGCGTTGCTGCGGCAGGCGGCCGGCCAGGCCGCCTCGCAGGGTCTGCTGCGCGCCAGCCTGGTGTCGCTGCAAGGCGCGGTGAGCTACTGGCGCCGCCACGGCTACGCGCCCGTGGACGCCGGCGCCGCCGGACTGGCCGAAAAGCTGGCCGGCTATGGGCCGAACGCCAGTTACATGGCGCGCGCCTTCCCGTTCTGAATCCGGGGGCCCCGCCCCCCTTCCGGCAGGCGCGCCGCCTGCCCACGCCCGTATGCCGCCGGCGGCCACGACATGGCCGCGTGACCTATTAAGATAGGACGCAGCTTTGCGATACGGCGGCGACGGCTCCGACAGCCTGAATTTGCTGCGCCCAGACAGGGCGCGAAGGATTCCATGATTTCTCTCACGCCCGTCCAATCCCTGCTGGCCTGCTGCCTGGTGCTCGTCATCGGCCGCGTCCTGACCTCCCGCATCGGCGTGCTGGCGCGCTACAGCATCCCCGATCCCATCGTCGGCGGCCTGCTGTTCGCCATCGCCGCCTACCTGCTGTCGAACTGGGGCGGCGTCAGCGTCTCGCTGGACACCAGCATCCGGCCCACGCTGCTGCTGCTGTTCTTCGGCTGCATCGGCTTGACCGCCAACCTCAAGCTGCTCGCCAAGGGAGGCCCGCGATTGATCGCCTTCCTGCTGGCCCTGATCCCGTTCCTGGTGCTGCAGAACGCGGTGGGACTGGGCATGGCCTGGCTGCTGGACATGCACCCGCTCATGGGCCTGCTGGGCGGCACCATCACGCTGGTCGGCGGACACGGCACCGGCGCGGCCTACGCCACGCGCTTCGCCGACTTCAACAACATCCAGGACGTGATGGCGCTGGCCATGACTTCCGCCACGCTGGGCCTGGTGCTGGGCGGCGTGGTCGGCGGCCCGGTCGCCGAATGGCTCATGCGCCGCCACAAGCTGGCCGGCAGCCTGGACCATGCCGCGGCCAGCCATGACGCGCCGGACCTGAGCGAGGAACAGGCGCCGTCCACGTCCGGCTCGTTCATCGTGTCGCTGACCGCGGCCTTCATCTGCCTGGCGCTGGGCGGCTATCTCGCCACGCTGGTCGAGAATGCGCCGGTCAGCCTGCCCAACTTCCTGTGGTGCCTGGCCACCGGCGTGCTCATCCGCAACGGCGGCGCGCGCCTGGGGCTGAAGCTGGACGACCGCGCCACGGAGATCATCGGCACCGTCGCGCTGTCGCTGTTCCTGGGCATGACCATGATGACGCTGGACCTGTCCAGCGTGGCGCGCCTGGCCGGGCCGCTGGCGCTGATGCTGGCGGTGCAGACGCTGTTCTGCGCGCTGTACGCCTCCCTAGTCATGTTCCGCGCGCTCAAGCGCGACTACGAGGCCAGCATCATGTCGGCCGCCTTCTGCGGCTTCGCGCTGGGCGCGACGGCGACCGCCATCGCCAACATGCAGGCGTTGACGCGCCGCCACGGCCCCGCGCCCGAAGCCTTCATCGTGGTGCCGGTGACCGGCGCCTTCCTGGTCGACATCCTCAACGTGATCGTGCTGACCTCGCTGATCTCGCTGCCGTTCGTGGGAGGGATGTAAGCATGCTCAAGCGCATCGCCCTCATCGCCCTTTGCCTGACGCTGGCCGCCTGCGGCCGCGCCCCCGATACCGACGCGCTGCGCGCCGACGTCGAGCGCGGCCTGACCGCCACCTACGGCGCGGACCAATTCAAGATCGCCGACCTCAAGCGGCGCGGCTCGGCCGCGGACAGCACCGCGCCGGCCGGCGAAACCCGACGCGTGGTCTATTACGACGTGGAACTGCGGCTGAACCGCGACATCACGCTCGGCGCCTGGGACAAGCCCGGCGCCGCCTCGCTGGTGACGCTGCTGGGCGCGGGCCCGCGCAGCATCAGCGGCGTCAAGTCCAGTGGCAACCAGGCTGGCGACCGCATCGTCGCGCACGCCAGCGCGATCTACCGCAAGGACGGCGACGCCTGGACCCTGGTCACGCCAGCCGGCTTCAAGGCCGCCGAAGCGCCCACGCTGGATAGCGGCACGCCGCCCACCGTCACGCGCCAGTTGCTGGACACGCTGGACCAGATCACGCACTCTGTCGCCTACAGCGCCTCCAGCACCGCGCAGCATGTCGTACAGCAGGAGCTGGAACGCTCGGTGTCGCGCATCAACGGCCGCCTGAGCCGGCTGCAGCACGGCTATCCGCTGGCCGGCGGGCCGGACCGAGGCGAGTACGTGGCCTTTGCCCGCGCCCTTGCCGGCGCCAGCCGCTTGCAACAGATCCGCATCACCCCGCTCATCACCGGCGGCGGCGCGGAGAACATTGCGCTGCTGCGCGCAGGCGACGTAACCGTGGCGCTGGCCCAGGCCGACACCGCCCGCCTGGCCTACGAAGGCAAGGGCCCCTTCGCCGACCAGGCGCCGTTCTCGTCGCTGCGCGCGCTGGGCAGCCTGTATCCGGAAATGGTGCACATCGTGGTGCGCCGGGACGCCGGGCTGCGCAACGTGCGCGACCTGAAAGGCAAGCGCATCGCCCTCGGTCCGCAAGGCTCGGCCGTGCGCGCGACGCTGGAACGCGTACTGGCCGCGCATGGCATGCAGGCCGGCCGCGACTACACGGTGGTCGACACGCCATTCAGCGCCTCGCTGCCGGCGCTGAATGCCGGCGACCTCGATGCCGCCGCCCAGGTAATCGGCGTGCCGGCCACGCCGCTGCGCGACGCCCTGGCCCAGGCCAAGCTCCAGCTGCTGCCGCTCGATCCCGCCGCCATCAAGGCGCTGACTGCCGGCGAGGACGGTGTGCTGATGCCGATCGACATCGCCGCCGGCACCTATCCGGACCAGCCCGTAGCGGTGGCGACGGTAGGCACGGCCGCCCTGCTGCTGACCACGTCCGAGCTGACCCGCGATGAGGCGCTGAGCATCGTGCGAGCCGTGTACCAGACCGGCCAGGACCTGCTGGCAGGCGGCTCGCCCCAGGGCGCTCAGGTGGGCGTGGCGACCGCCCGGCGCGGCCTGAGCGTGCCGCTGCATGACGGCGCGGAGGAAGGCCTCAGCGCCCTGGAAAACCCCAAAACGCCAACGCGGCCCTAGGCGGCCTGCGTATATGATGGCGCTCCCTCACAGGAAATCGCGATGAACAAATTCGATCTGCAAAAGAACCAGGCCCTGAAACTGGCCGGCCAACTCAAGCAATCCGGCACGCCGGACCGCTTCGGCACGGCCTCCCAGCTGCCCGACCGGCGCGAACAGCGCAAGCTGGACCAGGCCGCCGGCCTGGTGCCCTTCCCGCTCAAGCTGTCCCAGGTCCACGCCGACCAGATCCGCGCCATGGCCGTGGCCCGCGGCGTCTCGACCAACGAGATCGTGGCCGAACTGCTGCAGAAAGCGCTGGACGCCTGAGCATGCACATCTGGGTCGATGCCGACGCCTGCCCGGTGGTGGTCAAGGACATCCTGTTCCGCGCCGCCCAGCGCGCGGGCCTGCCCTTGACCCTGGTGGCCAACCAGCCGCTGCGCACGCCGCCCTCGCCCCTGATCCGCGCGGTCCAGGTGCCGCGTGGCTTCGATGTCGCCGACGCCCACATCACGCAGCACGCCGAGGCCGGCGACCTGGTCATCACGGCGGATATCCCGCTGGCGGCCGACGTGCTGGCCAAGGGCGCGATGGCGCTCAGCCCGCGCGGCGAACGTTACGACGCCGGCACGATCCGTGAACGGCTGGCGATGCGCGACATGATGGAAGAACTGCGTTCCAGCGGCGTGGACATCGGCGGCCCGCCGGCCCTCAGCCAGGCGGATCGCCGCGCCTTCGCCAGCCAGCTCGACGCCATCCTGGCGCGCGCCGCCCGCGCGGCCGCGAAATCCGGCGCTTGATTCACGCCCGCGCGTACCGCGCGCAGGCTGCGCCAGGGCGTCCTCGCCCCGTCAATTGAACGTGATGTAGGCCTTGTAGATGATGGTGCCCAGCGCGGTCACCAGGCCGATGCCCATCAGCCCCATGCCGATGTTGCGGTCGCGCAGGCCAAAGCCCAGCAGCATGAGCGCCACGCCCGCCACGATGATGATCAACATGGTGTTGGTGTCGGGGTGCATGGCGTTCTCCTGTTTTCGTGTCCGGTCCGCGGCTGCGGACCGGCGCCGCCTCATCGCGCCGCCAGGCCGAGGCTGCCTGCCCGGCTGGCGGCCCGTCGGGGCCGCGCTTTCATGATAGGCATGCGCGGGCCGTGGCAACGACAAGCCCAGGAACGATGATTGAGGTAGATCAAGAATGCCTGCCGCCGCTCGGCAGCCAGGCGCATGCCCGGCCCGCAATCGCGCGGCGGCATGAGGCGTGAAAAGATGGAAACCGCGCGTTGCGCAATCGGCGATCCGCCCAGCCGGCGCAAAGAAAAAAGCCAACCCGCAAAGGTTGGCTTTTTTGATCCCGCTGAGCGAGCAAACTGGCTGATGCCGGGTTCTTCGCTTCGGGATGCCAGGCGCCGCAAGCGGCATCTGGTGAAATTGGTGGGTGGTACAAGTTTCGAACTTGTGACCCCTGCCGTGTGAAGGCAGTGCTCTACCACTGAGCTAACCACCCCGAAAGAGGCGAAATATTAGCACGTTTTTTTCTGGGCGTGCAAGTCGGTCGCCAATTTATTTGTTGGCGGCGCGAATTCAGCCCGCCGCCGGCTCCATCTTGCGCCACAGGCATTCGCCGCCTACGGACTTGTCCAGCGCCGCCAGATATCCTTCGTGCTCGGAAAGCTCGGCGGCATCCGCGCGCAACACCGGCAGCCCGGACGCATCGAACTTGGTCAGCACCACGCCCGCGCCGCCGGCCGAGGCGTCTTCCTCGACATCGATCAGCAGCGCGTCCTGGCCGCGCGTCATGGCCAGCCAGACCTCGGCCAGCAGCTGCGCGTCCAGCAAGGCGCCGTGCAGCGTGCGGTGCGCGTTGGAAATGCCGAAACGGTCGCACAGCGCGTCCAGCGAGTTGCGCTTGCCGGGGAACAGCGAGCGCGCGTGCAGCAGCGAATCGGTGACGGTCTCGCAGTATTCGGTGATCGGCTTGCGGCCGGTCTTGGCCAGTTCGGCGTTGAAGAACTTCACGTCGAACGCGGCGTTGTGCGCGATCAGCTCGGCGCCGGCGATGAACTTCACGAACTCGTCGGCCACGTCGGCGAAGCGCGGCTTGTCCGACAGGAACTCGGTGGTCAGCCCGTGCACCGCCAAGGCCTCGGGATCGCTGTCGCGGTCCGGGTTCAGGTAGATGTGCAGGTTGTTGCCGGTGGACATCCGGTTGACCAGTTCCACGCAGCCGATTTCGACGATGCGATGGCCCTGCGCGGGGTCCAGTCCGGTGGTTTCCGAGTCAAAGATGATCTGGCGCATATGTGTAAAGCTATTCCGACGCTGGGGCCGACGCCGCGGACGCGGGAGCGGCCGGCGGCTGTGCCGGGGCTTGCGGTTGCGTGCCGCCGGCATGGCCGGGTTTCTGCCGCGCGGTGGCGATCAAGGTATAGGCCACCGGCACGACGAACAAGGTCAATAGTGTACCCAGCATCAGCCCGCCCACCAGGACCCAGCCGATCTGCTGGCGCGATTCGGCGCCGGCGCCGTGCGACAGGGCCAGCGGCACGGTGCCCAGCACCATGGCGCCCGTGGTCATCAGGATGGGACGCAGGCGCAGCACGCTGGCCTCGGTCACGGCCTCGAACAGTTCCCTGCCCTCGTCGCGCAGCTGATTGGTGAATTCGACGATCAGGATGCCGTGCTTGGTGATCAGACCCACCAGCGTGATGAGCCCGATCTGGCTGTAAATCGACAGCGTGCCGCCGCTCAGCCACAGCGCCAACAGCGCGCCGGTCATGGACAGCGGCACCGACAGCATGATGATGAAGGGATTGCGCCAGCTTTCGAACTGCGCCGCCAGCACCAGGTAGATGAAGGCCAGCGCCATGGCGAACACCAGGTAGATGCTGCCCGAGGAATCGCGGAACTCGCGCGACTGGCCGTCCAGGTCCGTCACCACCGTGGTCGGCAGCACCTCGCGCGCCACCTGGTGCATGTGCGTCAGCACCTCGCCCAGCGCATAGCCGGGCGCCACCGCGCCGTCGATCTTCACGGCGCGCAGGCGGTTGAAGTGGTTGAGCGACTGCGGCGACACGCCCTCGTGCACGCCCAGCAGATTATCCAGCTGCACCATGCTGCCGTCGCGCGCCCGCACGTAGATGCCGGAGATATCCGTGGGATTGGCGCGGTCGCGCGGTGTCACCTGCACGATCACGTCGTACTGCTCGCCCTCGTCCTTGTAGCGCGTCACCTGGCGCCCGCCCAGCATGGATTCCAGCGTCCGGCCAACGGTGTCCACGTTGGCGCCCACGTCGGCCATCTTGTCGCGGTCCACCCGCACCCGCAGTTCGGGCGTGTTCAGGCGCAGGTCGGTGTCCAGGTTCATCAGGCCCGGATACTTGCGCAGCTCCGTCAGGAACACCTCGGTCAGGCGCGCCAGCTCGGCATACGAGGCCTGGCTCATGATGATGAACTCGACCGGCTTGGAACGGGCCGACTGGCCCAGCGACGGCGGGTTGGTCGGGAAGGCGCGCACGCCCGGCAGCGAGGCGAACTTCGGCTGCAGCTCCTGGGTGATGGCCTGCTGCTTGCGGTTGCGCTCTTCCCAGGGTTTGAGCCGCAGGATGGCCGTGCCGTCGGTGACCGTGGGAAAGCCCACCGTGACCTGGCTGCCGCTGGCTTCGCCGATGTCAGCGTAGAACTGCTCGATGCCCAGCATGCTCTCCAGCGTGTAGTTCAGCGTGGCACCCTCGGGCGCGCTGACGATGCCGAACACCACGCCGCGATCCTCGATCGGCGCCAGCTCGCTCTTGACCACCTTGAACAGCACGCCGCTGGCCGCCGCCACGGCCACGCCCACCGCGACCACCGCCCAGCGGTGCCGCAGCGACACGCCCAGCGCTTTGCGGTAGCCCTTGCCCAGGGCTTCGAGCCAGCCTTCGATCAGGTTGTACCAGCGGCTGTGGCTGCTCTGGTGGCGCAACAGCACCGAGCACATCATCGGCGTGAGCGTGAGCGCGACGAAGCCCGACACCAGCACCGCGCCGGCCAGGGCCAGCGCGAACTCGATGAACAGCCGGCCGGTCCGGCCGGTGGCGAAGGCCAGCGGCGCGTACACCGTCACCAGCGTCAGCGTCATCGCGACCACGGCGAAGCCGATCTCGCGTGAACCCTGCAACGCGGCCTGCTTGCGCGGCATGCCATCCTCGATGTGGCGGAAGATGTTCTCCAGCACCACGATGGCGTCGTCCACGACCAGGCCGATGGCCAGCACCATGGCCAGCAGCGTCAGCGTGTTGATCGAAAAGCCGAACAGGTACATCAGCGCGCAGGCGCCCACCAGCGACACCGGGATGGTGACGATGGGGATGATGCTGGCGCGCAGGTTGCGCAGGAAGAAGAAGATCACCAGCACCACCAGGATGATGGCCTCGACGATGGTGCGGAACACCGAATCGATGGAGCGTTCGATGAACACCGACGAGTCATAGGCGATGTTCAGCTTCATGCCGGGCGGCAGGTTCAGGTTCAGCCGCTCGACTTCCTCGCGCGCCGCCTTGGACAGCTCCAGCGGATTGGCGGTGGACTGCCGGGTGACGCCGATATTGATGGCGGGCTTGCCGTTGAAGCGCGACAGCACGCGGTCGTTGGCCGCGCCGATCTCGATCCTGGCCACGTCGCGCAGCCGCACCGGATAGCCCTTGACGTTGGCGACGATCACATTCTCGAACTGCTTTGGCGTCTGCAAGTCGGTGGACGACACCACCGAGAACTCGCGCGCCCGCGACTCGATGCGGCCGGCCGGGATCTCGACGTTTTGGCTACGCAACGAGGCCTCGACGTCCTGCACCGTCAGCCCGTAGGCCGCCAGCTTGTCGCGGTCCACATAGATGCGCATGGACGGCAGCCGCTCGCCGAACACGCGCACCTCGGCCGCGCCGGGCAGCACCGACAGGCGCGTCTTGATGTAGCGGTTGATGTAGTCGGAGGTCTGGATGGCGGACAGCGAGCCCGATTCGACGGCAATGTAGATGATGGGCTGGGAATCGGCCTCGACCTTGCCGATGATGGGCTCGTCGATCTCGTCGGGCAGGAAGCGCCGCGCGCGCGAGACCTTGTCGCGCACCTCGGCCGCCGCCGCGTCCGGATCGCGCTTCAGGTTGAACTTGATGTTGATCAGGCTGCGCTCGGAGCGGCTGCGCGAGGTCATCACGTCCACGCCCTCGATGCCGGCCAGCTGGTCTTCCAGCGGCTTGGTCACCTGGGACTCGATCACCTCCGGCGAGGCGCCCTTGTAGGTAGTGTCCACCGACACGATGGGCTCGTCGATCTTGGGGTACTCGCGCACCGTGAGGCGGGAATACGAGATCAGGCCGATCAACACGATGATCAGCGACAGGACCGATGCGAACACCGGCCGCTGGATGCAGGTTTCGGAAATGCGCATGGCGAACCGCCTTGAAGAATGGCTGGGACCGGCGCCTCAGGCGCCGTCGCCCACGATCTGGACGGGCGCGCCGTCGGTCACGCGCTGCAGGCCGGCCACGACCAGCTGGTCGCCCTCGCCCACGCCCGTCAGGATCTCGACCAGGCCTTCGCGGCGCTCACCGATGGTCACGGCGCGCCGCTCGGCCACGCCGTCGCGTACCCGATAGACGTACTGCGCCTGGCCCGAAGGCGTCAGCGCGGCCTCCGGCGCGACCAGCGCCTGGTCCTGCGCGAACTGCAGTTGTACGCGGGCGAACATGCCAGGACGCAGCACCGCGTCGCGGTTGGCCACCGTGGCCCGCAGCAGGATGGAACGGCCGCCGGCATCGACCAGCGGACTCACGGCATAGACCAGCCCGGGCCGATCCTCGCCGGGCAGCGCGTCCATGCGCAAGGTCAGCTGCTGGCCCACGCCCACCTTGTTCAGATACATTTCCGGCACGCGGAAATCCACCTTGAGCGGGTCGATGGCTTCCAGCGGCGCCAGGTCCTGCCCCTGGTTGACGTAATCGCCCACCGACACGCTGCGCAGGCCGGCGATGCCGGAAAAGGGCGCGGTGATGGTCATCTTGTCCAGGCGTGCCTGCGCCAGCGCCACGGCGGCTTCCTGTACCTTTAGCGAGCTGGCGGACTCGTCCCGCGCCTTCTGGCTAACGAAGCCCTTGCCCTGCAGCTCGACCGCGCGCCGGTAATGCGTCTGGGCCAGCGTCAGATTGGCCCGCGCCTGCGCCAGCTCGGCGCGCGGCACGGAGTCGTCCAGGCGCACCAGCGCCTGCCCGCGCGCCACGGGCTGCCCTTCCTTGAAATCGATGCTCTGGATGCGACCGGCCACTTCCGGCCGCAGCACCACCGACTCGTCCGAGCGCAGGCTGCCCACGGCCGAGATGCCGCGCGCGAAAGGCACCTGCCTGACCGCGGCGACTTGCACCCGTTGCGCCGCCGGCTTGGCGGGCGCCTGCGTGGACGCAACCGCCTGCGGCGCCCCCGCGCCAGACGCGAACCAGCGCGGCGCATAGACGCCCAGCGCGGCCCCGACGACCAGGCCCGCCGTCACGGCGGCCAACAACGCCGGCTTATTCATCGCGCGACGCTCCCTGGACGGCGCCCTGCCCCGCCGCGGCAGCGGCAGGCCCGGACCAGGCCTGCGCCAAGGGCGCGGCATCGCGCGCCCGGTCCTGTACGGATGCCCCGCGTCCAATCGAGACGCGGCCGGCGCGCGCGGCGTCCGCGGCACAAGAGATATTTTTCATCACGATGGAGATGGCGTCGTGGCGGCGCCGGCCGGTCGACCCCGCCCGTTCGGGCGCCGCGGGAACAGATTAGAGGGTAGGCACTGTAGCACCCGGATTTACATACTGGAACAATCCGGAAGCGCGATGAAAGAACTAAATCGACCCGATTCCCTGGATTTCAGGGTATTTCCCAATGCCACCCCGGGCGCGACGCGCCATTCAGGAGCGCCGCGCCACTTCCACGCCCTGGTTGGCCAGCTGATCCGCGCGCTCGTTGCCGGGGTCGCCGGCATGCCCCTTGACCCAGCGCCAGGACACCTGATGGCGCCCCACCTGCTCGTCCAGCGCCTGCCAGAGTTCGGCATTCTTCACCGGCTTCTTGTCCGCCGTCATCCAGCCGCGACGCTTCCAGTTGGCCAGCCATTCGGTCATGCCCTTCATCACGTACTGGGAGTCCGTGTGGATGGTGACGACGCAGGAGCGCTTCAGCGCCCGCAGGCCCTCGATGACGGCCAGCAGCTCCATCCGGTTGTTGGTGGTCTGGCGCTCGCCGCCGTGCAGCGTTTTTTCGTGGGCGCCGGCGCGCATCAGCACGCCCCAGCCGCCCGGCCCCGGATTGCCCTTGCAGGCTCCGTCGGTCCACATTTCCACTTTCTGTTCTATCGGCTTGCTGTCCTGCATAGGGCTGGCTGGAGTTCCTGTTGATGCGATACGCGAAAGCGGCCGGCTCAGGAGCGCGGCCAGTCTTGGTCGGCCTGGCGGTTGACCACCACGGAAGCGGCGCGGGCGCGCTTGCGGCGGGTTTTCCAGGCAGGCCCAATGATACGCATCCCGGGCACCCGCTTGACGGCCGACACCAGATACACGGCGCCGCCCAGGCTCCACCAGCGCGCCCCGGCCGACTCCAGGAAGCCCCAGCGACGCAGCCATTTCTCGCTGCGGCAGGCCGGTGCGTAGCAGCCGAAATGGCTTTGCTTGACCTCCAGCGACAGCAGCTTGAACCAGTCCTTGAGCCGAGGCAGCGACACCTGAGACGACGGCGGCTGCGGCAGCCAGGGTTCCATGCCGGGCATGCGCGTGCGCGCGCCCCACATGCTCCAGGGGTTGAAACCGGAAATCACCACGCGGCCCTCGGGCACCAGGACCCGCTCGACCTCGCGCAGCACATTGTGCGGCTCGGCGGTGCATTCAAAGGCATGGGGCAGCACCAGCAGGTCCACGCTCTGCGATTCGAACGGCAGCGCCTCGGGCTGGGCCAGCACCACGCGGGATTGCCAGGACTCGGCATGCTCGGGCGCTGGCGCCTCGGTGCCCACGCAACCCTTGAAGGGCATGCGGTTCGCCCGCAGCAGGTTCCAGTCGGCCAGCCCCACCTGCCAGGCGTAGTAGCCGAACACGTCCGCCACGGCCGCGTCGAACTGCGCGCGCTCCCAGGCCAGGACATATTGCCCCGGCGGCGTCTGGAACCATTCGGCCAGTTCTACAATCGGCGGAGTCTCTTCTGCCACGTTCGCTATCCTTCTATCCCATGCAAGCCCAGACCGCCCCCGCAGGCGGCCGCGAGCCTACTGCCGCGGTCTTGCCGCTACCCGCCTTCAACGACAACTATATATGGGCCATCGTCCGCGGCGGCCAGGCCGCCGTGGTCGACCCCGGCGAGGCCGGCCCGGTGCAGCGCTTCCTGGAGCAGCAGGGCCTGACGCTGCGCGCCATTCTACTCACGCACCACCATGGCGACCATGTCGACGGCGTGCTGGAATTGTCCCGCAACGCGGACCTGACCGTATACGGCCCCGCCCGCGAACGCCTGCCGCGCTGCGACGTGCCGCTGGCCGAAGGCGACCGGGTGACGCTGCCCGAGCTGGACCTGGACCTGTGCGTGCTGGACGTGCCCGGCCATACCGCCGGACATATTGCCTACACCGGCCGCGCGGCGGGAATAGGACCCGTCCTATTCTGTGGCGACACTCTGTTCGCGGGGGGCTGCGGCCGCCTGTTCGAGGGAACTCCTGCGCAAATGCTTGATTCCTTGGAAAAATTTTCCGTTTTACCGCCAGATACACAGGTTTTCTGTGCGCACGAGTACACTCTAGCGAACTTGCGCTGGGCCTTGGCAGTAGATCCGGCCAACCGCAGCCTTCAACAGTGCTATCAGCGGGCCCAGCATCTCCGCGCGGCAGG
Organism: Achromobacter sp. 1011811831; assembly: GCF_059760905.1. NCBI lineage: Bacteria > Pseudomonadati > Pseudomonadota > Betaproteobacteria > Burkholderiales > Alcaligenaceae > Achromobacter > Achromobacter sp. 1011811831. The sequence goes on along the minus strand of NZ_JCBANG010000002.1, from coordinate 113,169 downwards.
TCTTCCCACGCTTCCTTCCACCATTGGCCAGGAACGCGAGGTCAATCCTTTCCTGCGCACCCAGCAAGTCGATGTCGTGCGTGCCGCAGCAAGCTGGGCCGGACACGGCCACCCTACGCCGGTAGAGGTTTTTGCCTCCCTTCGTGAATGGAAGAACGATTTCAAGTGACCGCCCGATGAATCTATCCCGACTCCTTCTGCCACTGATGCTGGCAGTCCTCGCCGGTTGCGCAGGAACCAAATCCCACGACAGCAAGAACCTCACCACCAACTCCCAAGGGCGCTACATCGCCCGCGACACGTCCCGCACGGTCGACCTGACCAATCCGCCCTCGGACGCCTGGGACCGCATCCGCCGCGGCTTCGCCATCCCCAACCTGAACACCGAGCTGTCGCAGCAGTGGACGGACTATTACGCGTCCCACCCCGAATCGGTTCAGCGCATGGCCGAGCGCGCCGGCAAGTACCTGTATTTCATCGTCGACGAGATCAACCGCCGCGGCCTGCCGACCGAGCTGGCGCTGCTGCCCTTCGTCGAAAGCGCCTACAACCCCACCGCCCTGTCGCGCGCCCAGGCCTCCGGCCTGTGGCAGTTCGTGCCGGCCACGGGCCAGCACTTCAACCTGAAGCAGGACTGGTGGCGCGACGAGCGCCGCGATCCCATCGCCTCGACCAACGCGGCGCTGGACTACCTGGAAAAGCTGTTCGAAATGCAGGGCGACTGGTACCTGGCCCTGGCCTCGTACAACTGGGGCGAAGGCTCGGTGCAGCGCGCCATGGCCAAGAACGAGGCCGCCGGCCAGCCCACCGACTACCTGTCCCTATCCATGCCGGACGAGACCCGCAACTACGTCCCCAAGCTGCAGGCCATCAAGAACATCATCGCCGACCCGCAGCGCTACGCGGTGGCGCTGCCGCCGGTCGGCAACACGCCCTACTTCGTCACGGTGCGCAAGAACAGCGACATCGACCTGGAAATCGCCGCCAAGCTGGCCGAGATGCCGCTGGACGAGTTCAAGGCGCTCAATCCCTCCTTCAACCGCCCGGTCATCCGCGGCGACCACGCGCCCACCCTGCTGCTGCCGGCCGACCGCGTCGAGATCTTCAACGCCAACCTGACCAACTACAAGGGCGACCTGAGCGCCTGGAAGGTCTACCACTCGCGCCGCGGCGAATCCTACGCATCCATCGCCAAGCGCTTTGGCGTCAGCGAGGCCAAGCTGCGCGAAACCAATGACATCGGCTCGCGCCAGAAGGTCGCGGCCGGCCAGTCCATGCTGGTGCCGGGCGACCCCGGCCCCGGCGGCATCCAGGTGGCCTCGCTGGCCCCCGCCGTCGGCGCGCTCGATTCCGCGCCGGCAAGCAGCAGCAAGGCCGCGCCACATGGCCGCGCGACGCCGACGCCTCCGGCGCGCGTCTCCAGCGCCCGCCCCAACGTCCGCACCCACAAGATCCGCCAGGGCGACACCCTGTTCTCGCTGGCCAAGCAGTACGGCACCACGGTCGACGCGCTGCGCGCGCTCAACAACCTGAAGGGCAACGCCCTGAAGGTGGGCGGCCAGCTGCGCGTGCCGGGCACCAACGCCCGGGGGTAGGGGAGCCCACCCCCGAGCGCTGCGCGCTCCCCCCTCCAGGGGGCGCCGCTGCGGACCGGCAAAGCCGGCTCCGCGCGGCCCTGGTCTGGCGCGGCCCCGGGTTGGTGCGGTTCGGCGCTTACGTGGCCCCGGTTTGGCGTGGCTGGCTGGGCGTGAGGCGTGCCACTAAAATGGCGGCCTTCGGAAGGACAAAATCAAAGGATTGAATATGGGCTTTCTCGCCGGCAAACGCATTCTGGTCACCGGGGTGCTCTCGAACCGTTCCATCGCCTACGGCATCGCGCGCGCCTGTCATCAGCAGGGCGCCGAGCTCGCCTTCACCTATGTGGGCGACCGTTTCAAGGAACGCGTGGCGGAGTTCGCGGCGGAGTTCGGCAGCAAGATCGTGCTGCCCTGCGACGTGGCCGAGGACAGCCAGATCGAGGCGACCTTCGCCGAACTGGGCGCCCATTGGGACGGCCTGGACGGCCTGGTGCACTCCATCGGTTTCGCCCCGCGCGAAGCCATCGCCGGCGACTTCCTGGACGGCCTGTCGCGCGAAGCCTTCCGCGTGGCGCACGACATTTCGGCCTACAGCTTCCCCGCCATGGCCAAGGCCGCCCTGCCGCTGATGCAGGGCCGCAACGGTTCGGTCCTGACGCTGACCTACCTGGGCGCCGAGCGCGTGGTTCCCAACTACAACACCATGGGCCTGGCCAAGGCCTCGCTCGAAGCCAGCGTGCGCTACCTGGCCACCGCCCTGGGCCCGCGCGGCATCCGCGCCAACGGCATCTCGGCCGGCCCGATCAAGACCCTGGCCGCCAGCGGCATCAAGGACTTCTCGGCCATCCTGAAGTTCGTCGAGGCCCAGGCGCCGCTGCGCCGCAACGTCACCATCGATGACGTGGGCAACGTCGCCGCCTTCCTGCTGTCGGACCTGGCCGCCGGCGTGACCGGCGAGATCACCCATGTGGACGCCGGCTTCTCGACCGTCGTCCCGGGCATGGAAGACTGAGCATTTCCTTCAGGCAGCGCCAGGGGTATTCAGCCCTGGCCGCCGTCGGCGGCCCCTGATTTCCTCTGCCGGGCCGCCAGTATCAACTGATCGTTTTCCTCTACCAGCGTCTTGTTCAGGGCTTTGAGCTGATCGGTCGGCAGCGCCCCGACCTGTTCGGCGGCATGGAGCGCCACCGATTCCCGGATCAGGCGCAGCATCGGGCTATCCCCGCCCATCCTGCGCTCCAGGCTTTGGGCGATGCGCTGGCGCACGGCTTCCGGCACCTTCGCATCCTTGAGCTGGCCGCGCTTGAAATCCTCTTCCGCGCTCGTGAGCGTCCTGTGTTCACCCAGCCCGCGGCCGCTACGCAGGAGCTGGCCCACGTTCCTGGAGCCCAGGGCGCGCGCAACGACGCCGCGCATCAGCGCTGTCCGCGTCACGGTGGAAGCGTCGCCCTGCAGTGCGCAAAGACGCTCCAGGCAAGCGCCGATGCGCGCCACCTGGCCCGCGATGGGCGCCCCGTAGTCCTGCCTCGACGCGCGGAACAGCCGCCGGCATTCCGCGACCAGCTCCCGGTGCGATGCCATGCGCAGCCGATCGGCGCGAGGCGGCATCGCAAGCGAGGATTTCAAGAGGCGCACCGTCTGCCTCACCTGCGCGCGCATCACGCGCGGTGCGGAGCCGGCCTTGGCAACGAAGGCAAAGGCCCGCGACCGCGACCCAATGGACCCCGCCCGCTCGGGCTGGCCGCGCGCCCCGCCCCCCTCGACCGGGGAATCTGGCGATCGGTACGTCGGATTGCTGCCGGACCACGATATCGAGTTGAACATGGGCTGGAATCATCGAGCCGGAAACCGGCTGAGTGCGGATTCCCGCCATTCCGTTCCCAGCCCCTGTCCCGACTATCCTTGTCCCTCTATTCCGGCCGCACCACCAGCGTCGACACTTGCACATCCACCGCCGTCATCAGCTTGTGGATCGGGCACTTTTCCGCCACCGCCAGCAGTTCGTCGATCTGGGCATCCGTCAGCTCGCCATGCAGCGTCAGCTTGGCGGTCAGGCGGTAGACCCCCTTGCGCTCCTCGCTGGCATCGCGCACCACGTCCACGCCCACCGATTCCAGCGGCAACCCCTTGCGCTGCGCGTACACCATCAGCGTCAGCGCCTTGCAGCCGCCCAGCGCGGTATCGAAATAATCGTGCGGGTCGGGGCCCTCGCCTTGCGGCTGCGGCATGGCCAGCGGCAGTTCATGGCCTTCGGCCGTGGCGGTGAATTGCAGGGTCTGGGGCGCATTCTGGCGCACGCGGATCGTCATGGACACATCTCCTGAAGTCGGCCGGCGCGACTGGGCCGGCCCTTGCCACGTTGTAGCACTACCTTTCCGGGCAACCGGCGACGCGCCATGTTACTGACTGCAAGCTGAACTTCCTTGCCTCGCGCCGGTCGGATCAGATTCCGCAAGTTCTCCTGCCTACGAAGGGGGCCGCATGAGCGCCAGACAATTACTCGATCAACTGCTGCAGTCCGGCCAGGGACTGCTTTCCGACGCCGGCTCGCGCGTCCAGAACGCCACCGGGGGCAAGGGGTCGTCCTTCCTGACCGGCCTGGGCGGCGGCGCGCTGGGCGCGGGCGCCCTGGGGCTGCTGCTGGGCAGCAAGAAGGCCCGCAAGATCGGCGGCAAGGTCGCCATGTACGGCGGCATGGCCGCGCTGGGCGCCCTGGCCTACCGCGCCTATGGCGACTGGCAGCGCAAGCAGGGCGCCGAAGCCGCCGCGACGCCGCCGCAGACACTGGACCGCCTGCCCGCGCCCCAAGCCGAACAACACAGCAGCGCCGTGCTGACCGCGATGATCGGCGCCGCCAAGGCCGACGGCCATATCGGCCCCGAAGAACGCGGCCTGCTCGAAACCGAACTCGCCAAGCTCTCTTCCGATGCCCGCGACCGCGGCTGGCTCGAAGCCGAACTGGCGCGCCCGCTGGATCCCGCGGCCATCGCCCAGGCCGCCGCCACGCCCGAAATGGCCGCCGAGATGTACCTGGCCAGCCTGCTGGTGGTCGACGAAGAGAGCTTCATGGAGCGTGCTTACCTGGACGAGCTCGCGCGCCAGCTGAAGCTGCCGCCCGATCTCAAGCTGCAACTCGAACAGCACGCCAAGGCTCACGCCCAGACCGTCTGAACCTGAAGGGCCGCGCAAGGCGGCCCCTTCCGCATGCCGGCATCCCCCCGCGCCCCGTCCGATTCGCCGCATCCTGAGTGCCTAGGACTGCCCTCAATATCAGACTAGTCTCAGCTCTTCAGCCCTCAACTGCACCGGCTCTCCTGTCGTTATCTCTCATGACGGCGGCTCGCGTCCGCCCCGGAGAAAACGATGAAAAACCTGAAGGTATCCACCCGCCTGTTCGGCGGCTTCGGCATGCTGCTGGCGCTGCTGTGCGCCATCGCCCTGCTCGAGTCCCACAACACGCGCATCCTGCGCGACGGCATGATCGACATCGTCGAGGTCAACAACGAGCAGGCCAGGCTGGCGGCCGAGATGCGCGCCGCCGTGACGGACCGCGCGGTCGCCGTGCGCAACATCGCGCTGCTGCGCGATCCCAAGGCCATAGATTTCGAGGCGCAGCGGTTGAAGACACAGGAGCAGATCTACCGCGAGGACTACGCCAAGCTGGAACGGATGCTCACGTCCAATCCCACCACGCAGCCTGAGGAGCTGGCGCTGCTTCAAGCGGTCAAGCGCGATGAGCTCAAGGCCATGCCGCTGATCGACAAGGCCGCCAGCCTGGGACTGGCCGGCGACCCCGCGGGCGCCATCGTCGTGCTGGTCCAGGAGGCCCGCGCGCCACAGGCGTCATGGCTCAAGGAGCTGGCCGCGCTGACCGCGCTGGAAACGCGCCTGAGCGACGAGGCGGCCGACGAGGCGCTGCGAGCCTCGGCCACGCTGCAGACGGCGACCCTGGTCGCGACCGTGCTGGCGCTGGCCCTGGGCGGACTGGCGGCATGGCTGATCACGCGCAGCGTGCTGCGCCAGCTTGGCGGCGAGCCGCGGCAGGCCCAGGAAATGGCGCGCGAGATCGCCAATGGCAATCTGACGCTAAGCCTGCGTCCCACCGCCGGCGACGCGAACAGCCTGATCGCCTCGCTGGAGACCATGCGCGTGCAACTGAGCGCGACCGTGTCCCGCATACAGACCGCCGCCGACGCCATTTCCACCGCGTCGTCCCAGCTCGCGAGCGGCAATGCCGATCTCTCGGGCCGCACCGAAGAGCAGGCCGCATCGCTGGAGCAGACCGCCGCCAGCATGGAACAGCTGACATCCGCCGTGAAACAGAACACCGAAAGCGCGCAGCAGGGCAGCGCGATGGCGCTGGCCGCCTCGCAGACGGCCGAGGCCGGCGGCCAGGCCATGCGGCGCATGATCGCCACCATGCAGGACATTGCGGCCAGTTCCGCCAAGGTCCATGAAATCATTTCGGTCATCGAGGGCATTTCCTTCCAGACCAATATCCTGGCGCTGAACGCGGCGGTGGAAGCCGCGAGGGCGGGCGAACAGGGCCGCGGCTTCGCGGTCGTGGCGGCGGAGGTGCGCACGCTGGCGCAGCGCAGCGCCACGGCGGCCAGGGAGATCAAGGCCTTGATCGAAACATCCAGCCAGCATGTGACGACGGGATCCGAGCTGGCCGCCGGCACCGGCGACACCATGGAGGAAGTCCTGGCCTCGGTGCGTCATGTCGCGGACATCATGGGAGAAATCGCGTCGGCCTCGCGCGAGCAAAGCACGGGCATCGACCAGATCAACGTCGCGATCTCGCAGATGGATGGCGTCACGCAGCAGAACGCGGCGCTGGTGGAACAGGCCGCCGAGGCCACGCGCAGCATGTCGGACCAGGCGCACGCGCTGCGCGAATCCATGTCGGTCTTCCGCAACGAGGCCCTGTCCCCGCCCGCGCAGCACTCGACACGCCTGCTGCTTGCCGCCACATGAGCACGGCCGCCGCCTATCCGCGCAGCAGCACGATTCTCGGCGGACCGTAGTCCTCGCGATAGCACAGCCCCAGCATCAGGCCGTCCAGCCGGGCGCAGCGCGCCACGAAGCCCCGGCCGGCGAAGTCCAGCCCGATGTCCACGGCCCCTCCTCCTTCGGCGACCTGCCGCGTCCAGGCGATCGCCATGCGCGGCAGGGCATGCAGCAAGCCCAGCCCCACGCACTTGGCGCAAGCCTCGCGCGCGACCCAGCCCGCCAGGAACTCCACCGGCACATGGTCCCGCCGCGCCACCCAGGCGCCCAGCCTGAGCCGCCGCGCCGCCAGATCCGGCCGGTCGAGCCGTTCGATATCGATGCCCACGTACTTGCGGTTGGCGTACAGCGCGGCCTGCACGCCGCCGCTGTCGCTCAGGCCGAACCCGGCCGTGCCGGGCAGATAGGGCTTGCCCAGGCGCGTGCGGGCCGGCGCCTGCGCCGGCCTGGCGCCGAGCACCACGGTGAGATCAAGTCCCGATGAGGGCGCGGTCATGGGTGCCGGTGGCGATCAGGCTGCCGTCCCGCGCCGCCACCGCGCGGGCATCGAAACGCAGCGCGTTGCCGAACATGGCCTGCACCGTGAGCGTCAGGCGCACGGCGCTGCCCGGATGCGCGGGCGCGACGTGCTTGACACTCACGGCCTGGCCGACCGAACGGCAACTGCCGTCGCCCGCTCGGCGTATGCACTCGGTCGCATAGGACTCGATCCAATAGACGATGACCGGCGTGGCCAGCACATCCATATCGCCGCCGTAGTTCAAGGACAAGGCGGCCGCGTCCACCTCCCAGGTCTTCTCGAACTGCTGCCCCGCGCGAAACAAGGCCTGCGCCTGCGTCATGGCTCGCCCCTAAGCCTGTTCCAACGCGGCCAGCGCGCGGCGCGCATCGCCGAAATGATCCTTCAGCATGGAGATCCAGCGCTCCAGCCCGAAGGCCACGCAGCTCGTATGCGCGAATTCGCCGTTCAGGCGGATCTCGAACTTCTCGCCGAAATAGTTGCGGTGATAGTTCAGCGAAGACACGGCATGTCCGTCGAACACCAGCTCGCGCTTAGTGGGCGTCAACGCAGACAGCCGGGCCACCGGGCTGCCGGAATCGAAGAAGGGATCGTTGGCTTCCTCGCAATCGGCGCGGATGCCCAGCTGCGCGAACAGCGAGAACACGCGGTCGTAGCCGGCCTCCAGATGCGCCTGTGCGCCCTCGGCCGTGCCCAGGTACACGTATTCCTTCATGGTGAAGTTGAAAGCGCGGTAGCTGTCCAGCGCCTTGTCCTCATGGCGGAAGCAGCGCGCGATGCAGGACTCCACCCGCGCGCCGTCCAGCTGCTGGCCCTTCAGGCCCAGGTAGATCTTGTAGCAAGTGGCGGGCAACAGGGCCACGTCCGCATTCAGCTGCTTGAAGTCGGGATCGAGCTTGCGCTGGCCGCGCGCGAAGCCCAGCAGTTCGCCTTGCTCGATCGAACACATGACGCAGGTCAGGTGCGGGAAATTACGCACATAGCCAAGCGCGTTGATCTCGTCCAAGGCCAACAGGCTGTCGAATTCGGTGGTCGCGTCCGGCGCGACAGAGAATATGCTGTCCAGCTTGGCCTGCAGGACGTTCTTCACCTGGTGCCACTGCTTCTCGATAATCACGATGCGATCTCCTTCGGGTGGATGCGCTCAGGACGTCAGGTCCGCCAGCACCTGCCTCACGGTGCGGACGGCGTGCGTGTCCTTGCAGGACGTCCCGCAATACAGCGCCATGTCCTCGATCTGCCCTTCGGTCTGGGCAGTGGGCACGGCGACGCTGTAGCGCAGGATGGGGTAGCGTTTTCCGAAATAGTGGGCAAATCCAATGACGCCGGCCGACAGGTCGCCGTCACAGCTGCGGTTGCGGATGACCCGGTGGCGGTGCGTGTGCCAGCCGATGCTGAAGCGGTCGGTGACCACGGTGTCGTCCGGCCGGGCGTCGACGATCGCCTGCTTGTAGCGCGCGTGCGCCGCCGATTCCTCGGTGGCGGCGAACACGGTGCCGCACAAGGCACCGGCATAGCCGGCGTCCAGCGCCAGCCGAAGCTCGGCGGCATTGCTGATGCCACCGCTCAGGAACACCATCCGGCCGCCCGCCAGCAACTGCGCCGCCTGATCCAGCGCCTGCGTCCGCGTCAGCGCGCCCAGGTGGTGACCGCCCGCCTCCACGGTCTGCAACACGCCAAAGCGCAGCCCCGCATCGAACGCGGCGTCCAGATCATCGCGCGTGCCGACCTGCGCGCCATAGTCCATGCCGGCGGGCAGGCTGCGCAGCACGCGCGCCTCCGGCAGGCCGAAGAAGGTCACCACCGGGCGTTCCGGCCGGTCGGCCAGGCAGGCCAGGCGACCGAGCAGTTGGTCGGCATCCAGAACGAAGGGCACGAAGTTCACGCCGAAACGCGCCGACGTGAGCGTCGCGGTCCGCGCCAGCAGTTCGCGGATCTCGCCTTCTTCATGGCGGTACAGGCCGATCATGCCGAACCCGCCGGCCTCGCAGACCGCCGCGGCCAGCTCGGGCTGCGCCACGCCGCCCATGCCCGCCTGCAGCACGGGCAGGCGGGCGCCGAACAGGGCTTGAACCTCCGGTCCGCTCAGGACGCTTGCCATCGCCATCCTCCTACAGCGCGGCCAGGTCCAGGCCGGCGACCAGGCCCTGCTTGCCAAAGAAGGCCGCGCTGCGCTTGAACCACTGCTCGTGCACGGCCTTGCGCGCCGGATGCGCGCGCAGCGCGTTGCGCATCGCATGCCCGTTGCGAAAGCCCAGCGGTCCGTGGACATCCGCGTCGTCATAAACGGCCGGGTTGTACATCAGGCTGATGAAATAGCGGAACATGCTGGTCACCATGCGGTCTACATCGGCGCGCGTGGCTTCAGGGTCGGCGCTGCGTTCCAGCGCCAGCCGGTAGAGCCTGGGCACCATCTCGCGGCCGAACGAGACATGCCGCGATTCGTCGACGTGGTGCTCGTAGTTGACCTGCTTGAGGATGTCGGTGATGCCTTCGGTGGTGCCGACCTTGTGGTTGTAGTAGTCGACGAACTCCTCGAAGATCAGCGTACTGGCGAACATGTACAGGTCCTCCAGCTCTGGGCTGTCCGCCTGCTCCGGTCCTTGCAGCTGGATCGCCGGATAGATCTTGCCCGCGTAGTCCAGGCAGGCCTTGGCGAAGTACCACATGTGGAAGTTCTCTTCGCCCATGAAGACGTGCAGGTACTCCGACACGTCGGCGTAGCGCGGCTCGTAGATGCAGCGGCTGACGAAGCCCAGCACGCCCTTGATGCCGTGCACATTGAGGCTGAAGAAATTGACCGCCTCCCATTTGCTCAGGCGCACCCGCTGGCCGGCGTCCAGCTGGTCCTGGTAGGGCGTGCCGTAAGTGGTCAGCAGGTCCTCGCTGCACCAGGGCTGGTCCTCGGGGATGCGCTCGGGCCAGGTGAAACGCTCGTAGGGGTCGTGCGTGCGCCCCTTGGACAGCGTCATGAGGCGGCCGATTCTGGCGTAGTCGATATCCATGGCATGACGCTCCCGACTAGCTCTGCGCGTGGACGAAGCGCACGATCGCGTCCACCGTCTTCAGGTCGTCCACGGTGATCGCGCCCGACACGTCGCGCCCGGTCAGTTCGCCCAGGAACATGATGAAATCCAGGAACTGCATGCTGTCCAGGATGCGCTCCTCGATCAGATTCTTTTCCTTGATGCCCTCGACGGTCGCATTGCGGTTCTCCTTCAGCCAGGCGATCACTTCGGACTCGGTATTGTTCAGCGTCAACGTGGACATGTTGGCTCCGTGATTTGGGGATGGAAACGGCGTCACAGCTTCGCGGCCGACAGCAGGCAAAAGCCGCTGCTCTCCTGCCGCAGCACGGCCTGCCGCTCGAAACCGGCCGCGGCGATCAGCGCCTGCATATCGCCCACGGTCCAGCTGCGGCCGCCGTCCCACAGCGCCAGCGCCGACAGGTTGTGCAGGGTGGTGAACTGCGGCGCGCGCCGGTCTTCCGACAGGAAGTAGCCCTGCACCAGCAACGTGCCGCCGGCGCGCAGCGCCCGCAGCGCGCGCGCCAGCATCGAGCGGCAGACCTCGGCGCTTTCCTGGTGCAGCACGTTGGAGAACAGCAGCGCGTCGGCATCCGCGCCGAACTCGTCGTGGCGGTAGTCCGCCACCCGCGCCGTGACGCGCTCGGCCAGGCCGGCGGCGCGCGCCGTCTCGCGCGTGATGTCCACCACCGGCGCCAGGTCCAGGATCTCCGCCCGCGCCTCGGGACGCGCGGCGCACAGCGCGATCGAGTACGTGCCCGCGCCGCCGCCCACGTCGATCAGCCGGCGCACGGGCAGGTCCTTCAGCGCCTCGGCGAATTGCGGTCCGGAACGCGCAGCGAATTGGTGCATGCCCAGGATGAAGTCGCGCATGAACTGCGGATCCTCGCCCAGCCACTTGGCCTGATTGTCGACCGCCGCCCCCTGCCGCACCGCCTCGGCCAGCTGTGCCCAGGGCCGCTTCCAGCGGTCCATGATGCGGATCCAGCTGAGCAGCGACTCGGGACTGTCCTCGGTCAGGAAGCGCGCGCTCAGTTCACTGTTGCCGTAGCGGCCGGCCTCGCAAACCAGCAGCTTCTGCGCCACCGCGCAATCCAGCAAGCGCTCCAAGGCTTCGGCGGGACATCCCAGCTCGGCGGCCAGATCGGCGCAGCTGCGCGCCTGGGCCAGGCGCTGCGGGATGCCCAGGTCGGCCAGCGCATAGAGCGGCTGTCCTTCCCAGTGCCCGAACGCCAAACGGGAAAACGCCATGAAACTCACATCCATCGATTCCCTCCTGATTCAACGGCGGCCGGTAAGGCCATGCGGATGAATACGCGGCAGCTCGGGTACGAGCCGCGCGCCAGTGATCAGGACGCGAACGCGGAAGGCCGGATAGAGATTGGGCCGCGAACGCCGTCCCGGGAGTGACAGCGATACAGCGGTGGCGACTAAAAGGCGTCGCCGGAGTCTCTTTAATAAGGTCCATTTTATGGACCATTAATTTATATTTTGTTTGATTGCATTCTATACCCTCGCAGATAATAGGCAATAATAAATTTCACATGACATATTTAAGTCCATTAGATGGACCAATACGTTGTTTGAACAGGAGTCACGCATGGACTGGAGCATGGCGGCGCTGCTGGCGGGCGCGGGCGTACTGGGCGGGGCCATCAACGCGCTGGCGGGCGGCGCGACGCTCATCACCTTCCCCGCCATGGTCGCGGCCGGACTGCCGCCCGTCATCGCCAACGCCTCCAGCGCGGTGGCGATATCGCCGGGCCACATCCTGGCCGCGCTGGCCGACCGCGAAAACCTGCCCGCGCCCGATCGCCGCTTCTGGCTGCTGTCCGTGGCGACGACGGCGGGCGGCGCGCTGGGCGCCTTCGTCCTGCTGGCGATCCCGCCGGCCTATTTCATCCTGCCCGTGCCGGCGCTCATTGCCTTCGCCACGCTGCTGTTCGCCTTTGCGCCGCAAGTACAAGCCTGGAGCGCGCGCCGGCGCGGCGCACAGGCGCAGGAGCGCGCCGCGCGCGGCGTGCTGCCGATCGCGCTGGCATCGGTGTATGGAGGCTTCTTCGGCGCCGGGCTTGGCGTCATCCTGACCGCGGTGATATCGATCACCGACCCCGGCAACCTGCGCGCCATCAAGTCACTGAAGAACCTGCTGGCCACCTTCGTCACCGCGGCGGCCATCGTCATCTTCATCGCGCAGGGATCGGTCCACTGGCCCGCCACCCTCTGCATGCTGGCGGGCGCGTTGCTGGGCGGATACCTGGGCGGCTACCTGATCCGCGTGCTCCCCGCCCAGGCCGTGCGCCTGTTCGTCATCGTGACGGGCGCCGTGATGACGATCATCTACGCGGCGCGTTACTGGTTCTAGGCCGCCGCATCCTCTGCCGGCAGCCATTCCTCCAGCGTGACCTCGAAGGTCATGCAGATGGGATTGGCGCCCGGCACGAACGGTCCGCCGTGCACCTGCCCCTGCGGATCGGCGACCACGCCCGACAGCGACGCCGTCAACGAGCCGTCTGGCTGCGCCCGCACCTCGCCGGCGAGACTGACGATCTCGACCGCCGGCCCGGACACATGGCGGTATCCGCCATCGCGGGTGTACAGGCAGGCATCCACCAGGCTGCCCAGCGCGCCGCGCACGAAGGCGTTGCGAAAGCCCTCGGCCAGGCAGAGTTTTTCCACGCCCTGCACCAGGTCTTCGTTGGGTCCGATGCGGGCGTAGGCCACGCGGCCCATGCTGCCGCTTTCGACATCAGGCATGTCCATGGTCACCCGTCCCTTGGGGCTGCAACAGCCGCAGATTGGTTTCGGCGTCATAAGTGGCGCGCAGCTCGAAGCCTTCCAGTGACGTCACCAGCACCGGCACCGGCCGCTCGCCGACGATGGTGGTCTGGGGCACGATGTGTCCGCCCAGCGGCGCGCCCGTCTCGTCGCAGAAGGCCGCGTGGCAATGCACCAGCGGCGCGCCGGCATCGGTCTTGCCCAGCGTGGCGTTGCCGAAAATGAGATAGGCCGCGCCGGCCGAGATGGGCGCGGTATAGGCCACCACCATCCGGTGCTGCGGATCGGGCGGCGCGGTGCAATAGTCCAGGTGGCGGAAGCCCCCGCCCAGGATGGTCATGGACGCATTGGCGATGCCGGCCTCGGCCAGCGTGTCGACCATGGCGTCGAACAGGGAAGCCCCCGGCCTGAGCAGCAGCCGCACGTGGCGGCCATGTCCGGCGCAGCGGCTGTGTATGCGGACCGGGTTGAAGGCACCCGGGTGTATCAGCGTTCTGGGACGGGGCGGCGCTTGTACTCCCCGCAACGAACGATCCACGGTGGTGTATCGCATGGTCTGGTCTCCGTGCGCTTGTGGCGCAATGAATGAAACCTGGGCAATGACAAACTCAGTGCATGGCGGGCAACATGCCGGCCGCGGTGAAGCCGCCGTCCACGCAGATGACCTGCCCGGTAACATAGCTGGATTTGGACTCGTCGAGCAACCAGCCGATGGTCCCATTCAGCTCTTCGGGCGCGGCATAGCGATGCTGCGGCACCACCCGGCGCCAGGCGGCGCGCGCCTGCTCGGTATGCATCTGCCCCACCAGCGGCGTTTCGATCGGCCCCGGCGCCACCGCGTTGACGCGGATGCCGTATTCAGCCAGTTCGACCGCCATCACGCGCGTCAGCGTCACCACCCCGCCCTTGGACGCGCCGTAGGCCGCGCGTCCGGCATTGCCGCGTATGCCCGACACCGAAGTGATGTTGACGATGGAGCCATGGCCGCGCTTGCGCATGCGGCGCGCGACCTCGCGTGCCACGACGAAGGACCCCACCAGGTTCACCTCCAGCATGCGGCGCAGCGCCGCGGTCTCGGTGTCCAGGAACGGCAGATCCTGGCCGATGCCGGCGCTGTTGACCAGCCCGCCTATCGGTCCGAAAGCGCTCTCCTGCCGCGCCAGCGCATCCACGACCTGCGCTTCGTCCGACACATCCAGGCGCACGCGCGCCAACTTCTCGGGCGGCGCGATATCGCCCATGCCGTCCAGCCGCTCCTGCGACAGGTCGGCCGCCAGCACCCTGCGTCCGGCGTCCAGCAGACCCCGAACCACCGCCAGGCCGATGCCCGACGCTCCTCCTGTTACCAGCACTGCCTCCTGCGTCGTCTCCATGATTGCGTCTCCTTGCCCGCGAGGGCTTTTTTTATCTGCACTTCCTTGCCTGTAGTAATTCCTTGTCCGTACTTCCACGCATCAGCGCGCCAGCTCCGGCGCGCGGTCCAGGCAGCCGCGCTCGTACAGCGCATCGCGCACCAGTTTCTTCGTGACCTTGCCGTAGCCCGAGCGCGGCAACTCGTCCCAGAAAAAAATGTGGCGCGGCAGCTTGTAGCGCGCCATGCGCGGCGCCATCCAGGCCAGCAGCTCGTCCTCGCTCAGGTCGTGCCCGGCCCGCAGCACGCAGACCATGACGCCGGCCTCTCCCCAGGTCGGATCGGGCACGCCCAGCACCGCGCTTTCGGCCACGGCCGGGTGTGTCAGCACCTTTTCCTCGACCTCGCGCGGATAGATGTTCGAGCCGCCCGAGATGTACATATCGGATTGCCGGCCGGTGATGTAGACGAAGCCCTCCGCATCCATGTAGCCCAGGTCCCCGGTGCGGAACCAGCCATCGCGGAAGGCCTTTTCGTTGGCCTGCGGATTGGCGTAGTAGCCCGCGAACACCGCCGGACCGCAGACGCAGATCTCGCCCGGCTGGCCGGGCTCCAGCTGCCGGCCGCTGTCGTCCTGGATGCTGACCTGCATGCCGGTGCGCTCGATGCCGCACGTGCCCAGGCGCGCGCCGGGCGCGTCCGCCGCCTCATGCAGGGCCGGCGGCAGCACGGTGATATTGCCGGTGACCTCGCCCAGGCCGAAGTACTGCACCAGCACCGGCCCCAGCTTTTCCAGCGCGCGCTTCTGGTCTTCGCGGTACATGGGCGCGCCGGCATAGATAACGTAGCGCAGGCTGGAGTGATCCCAGGCGTCGACGGCCGGATGCTCGACCAGCATCTTGACGATGGTGGGCACGGTGAACATATTGCTCACCCGATGGCGCTCCACCAGCTGCCAGATCTCCTCGGCGTCGAAGCGCGTGGACGCCGGCAGCACGGTGCAGGCGGCGCGCGCCACCTGGGTCAGCAGATGGATGCCGGCGCCGTGCGACAGCGGCGCCACGGCCAGGCTGACGTCCTGCTCGGTCGTGCCCGGCATGAGGTCGCACAGATGATTGGTGACCACGAAGGCCATCTGCCCATGCGTCAGCACCGCCGCTTTCGGCCGCCCGGTGGTGCCGGACGTGAAGAAGAACCAGCAGGGATCGTCATGCTCCACATCGACGCAGGCCGGCGCGGCGCCCCGCTGCGCCGCGATCAGGTCCGCGACCTCGGGCGCGGCGAAGCCTTCCGGCCCCAGCCTTGCCAGCAGCGCCAGCTGCGGCATGGCCCGCGCCACGGCCTCGGCGTGGTCGGCATAGTCGCCCTGACACAGGAACACTTTGGCGCCAGATGCCTGCGCCAGATAGGCCGCCTCGTCCGGCGCGATGCGGAAGTTCGTCGGCACCCAGACGGCGCCCAGGCGCAGCGTGGCAAAGAGCGTCTCGACGAATTCAAAGCTATTGCGCGAATGCACCAGCACGCGGTCGCCCTTGCCCACGCCATGCGCGGCCAACGCCCGGGCCAGCGCCGCGCTGCGGGCATCCAGCTCGCGCCAGCTGAGCGTCGCCTCGCCGCAGATCAGCGCGTGCCGCTCAGGATGCCGGCGCGCCGCCTGCACCAGGAAATGGGCCAGGTTCATCACCCGGCGCGATGCCGGCGCAACGCCGCCTTCCGGCATATGTGCAGCAGGTCCGCTCATTTGGCGCGCTCCAGGATGCTGACGTAGTTGGCCACGGCCGCGCCGCCCATGTTGAACACGCCCGCCAGCGCCGCGCCGGGAATCTGCATGCCCGCGGCCTCGCCCGCCAGCTGCATGCAGGCCATCACATGCATGGACACGCCCGTGGCGCCCACAGGATGCCCCTTGGCCTTGAGGCCGCCGGACGGGTTCACCGGCAGGCGCCCATCCTTCTGCACCCAGCCTTCGCGCAGCGCCTTGTAGCCCTGCCCGCGCGGGGTCAGGCCCATGGCCTCGTACTCGATCAGTTCGGCGATGGTGAAGCAGTCGTGCGTTTCCACCAGGCTCAGGTCGTCCAGCACCAGCCCGGCCTGATCCAGCGCGGCGCGCCACGCGCGCGTTGCACCCTCGAATGCGATGGGGTCGCGGCGGCTGAGCGGCAGGATGTCGTTGACGTGCTGCCGCGCGCGGAACGCGATGGCGCGCCGCAAGTCCGGCAACAAATCCGCATCGGCCAGCACCAGCGCGGCCGCGCCATCGGAAATCAGCGAGCAGTCCGTGCGGCGCAGCGGCGCGGCCACGTAGGGATTGCGCTCGCTCACGGCGTTGCAGAATTCAAAGCCCAGGTCCTTGCGGATCTGCGCATAGGGGTTGTCCACGCCGTTGCGGTGGTTCTTCGCCGCGATGCGGGCCAGGGCCTCGCCTTGGTCGCCATGGCGCTCGAAATAGGCAGAGGCGATGCGGCCGAACACGCCCGCGAAGCCGCCCTCGATGTCGGCCTCTTCCTTGCGGTAGCTGGCGTTGAGCAGGATATCGCCAACCTCGGACGTCGGGCGCGCGCTCATCTTCTCGGCGCCGACCACCAGGGCGACGCGCCCACGGCCCGATTCGATGAAATCCATGGCCGTGTACAGGGCCGCGGATCCGGTGGCGCAGGCGTTCTCCAGCCGCGTCGCCGGCACGTGCGCCAGGGCGGGATGCGCCAGCGCCACCAGCGCGCCCTGGAAGTCCTGTTTCTGGAAGCCGCTGTTCATGACGCCGACGTAGATGCCGTCGACTTCCTCGGCGGCGAAGCCGGCATGGTCCAGGGCCGCGCCGGACACCCGGGCCATCAGGCTCTCGGTGTCCGGATCGTCGAGTTTGCCGAAGGGGATGTGCGACCATCCCGCAATCACGGCACGCTTGCTCATTGCTGTCTCCTCAGGATGCAGCCCCGTTCCCGCCGGCGGCGGAATCAGGACTTGGGCTTGGGGACAGGCGGGCGCGCGCGCGCCTCCCTCCCCCCGGGACTGGCCTGCGCCAGCAGGCGTTGGGCCTCGCGCGACAACAGCTTGGCCAACTGGAACTGCCTTTCTTCGTCCATGCGCGACTCCACCGCGGCGATGCTGAGCGCGCCCAGCACCTGTCCCTGCTCGTCGCGCAGCGGCACGCCGAGGCCCCAGGAGCCGGGCACCACCAGCCCCTGGTTCAACGAGTAGCCGCGTCCGCGAGACTCGTCGACCAGCGCGCGGATCAGCGGCACCGAATAGTGCGGATAGCGCCGCGCGATCAGCGCCGCGTTGGCCTGCAGGCAGGCATCGACCTCGTCGTCCGGCAGCGCGGCCAGGATCGCCAGGCTGCCCGCGCCCACGCCCAGCGGATGACGGTCGCCCGGCAGCAGCACGTGGGTCTTGAGCGGATAGTCGCCGTCCTCGCGCAGCACGCAGACGGCGAACACGTCGCGCCGGATGGAAAAGAAGGCGGAATCACCGCATTCATGCGCCAGCCGCGCCACCACCGGCGCCGCCAGGCGGTTGATGCCGAAACGCTCGCTGGCGACATTGCCCAGCACATGGCATTCCGGTCCCAGGAAGTAGCGCCGGCTGACGGGCTCCTGCTCGACCATGCCTTCGGCGGCGAGCGCGGCCAGGATGCGATGCACGGTGGGCTTGCTCAGGCCGGTATCGCGCGTCAGCGCCAACAAGCCGGCGCCGTCGCCACGGGCGCGCGACACGCCGCGCAGCACCTGCATGGCGCGCGCGATGGCCTGCGCTCCGCCCACCTGGGTCGACACTTCCGCCACATCGTCTCCGTGGATTTGTTCTTCGATATTATTCTTTGGTCCATTTTGTGGACCATTATTAACTGTCTTCTTTTTCATCACACGCCCATTCTATTGGTTTACGCAGCAGAATCAATATGATTTAATGAATTTAAGAGTTGTACCTAGGTCCATATTTTGGACCTCATGCAAAGATAAAGCAAGAAGCCGGAAACGGCGCCTTACCCGCCCCGCTCTCGACAGCGGGCCGGCTCTCATAACCAAGGAGACAGCATGAATACCACTCGACGCAACCTGATGCGCGCCGCGGGAGGCGGCGCGCTGCTGGCGCTGGCGCCGTTCCAGAAAGCGCTGGCGGCCCCGGAGTTCCGCTACAAGTACGCCAACAACCTGCCCCCGTCGCACCCCATGAACCTGCGCGCCAACGAAGCCGCGCAGAACATCGCGCGCGACACGGGCGGACGCTTCGAACTGGCCGTGTTCCCCAGCAGCCAGCTGGGCTCCGACACGGACACCCTCAGCCAGCTGCGCGCGGGGGCCGTCGAGTTCTTCACCTTGTCCGGACTGATCCTGTCCACGCTGGTTCCCGCCGCCTCCATCAGCGGCGTGGGCTTCGCCTTTCCAGACTACGACGCCGTCTGGAAGGCCATGGACGGGGAACTGGGCGCGCATGTGCGCCGCGAGATCAACGGCAAGGGCCTGTTCGTGATGGACCGCATCTGGGACAGCGGCTTTCGCCAGGTCACGACCAGCAACCGCGCCATCGCGGGTCCGGACGATTTCCGCGACCTGAAGATCCGCGTGCCGGTCAGCCCGCTGTGGACCTCGATGTTCAAGGCGCTGGGCTCGTCGCCGGCCAGCATCAACTTCAACGAAACCTATTCCGCGCTGCAGACCCGCGTGGTCGACGCACAGGAAAACCCGCTGGCCATCATCCAGACCGCCAAGCTGTATGAGGTGCAGAAGTACTGCTCCATGACCAACCACATGTGGGACGGCTTCTGGTTCCTGGGCAATCGCCGTGCCTGGGAAAAGCTGCCGGCCGACATCCGCGAGGTCGTGGCCAAGCACATCAACGCCGCCGGCATGGCCGAGCGCGCCGACGTGCTGGCGCTGAACAACCAGCTGCAGGCCAAGCTGGCGGAGCAGGGCCTGGCCTTCAACACGCCCCAGCCCGAACCGATTCGCGAGGCGCTGCGCAAGGCCGGCTTCTACGCATCCTGGAAGGAAAAGTACGGCGACAAGGCCTGGGCCCTGCTCGAACAGGCCGCCGGGAGGCTGTCATGAAGGCAGCGGCGGCGCACGCCGCGGACCTGCCGGGCCACAGTCCGCCGGCCGGCGCCCGGCAGCCCTGGGCCGTCGCGCTGGACAGCGCGCTGGGCCACCTGGTCGAAATCCCGGCGGCCCTGCTGGTGGTCGCCGAGATCATCATCCTGTTCTCCGGCATCGTCGCCCGCTATGTACTGCACACGCCGCTGGTGTGGTCCGACGAACTGGCGTCCATCCTGTTCCTCTGGCTGGCCATGCTGGGCTCGGTCATTGCGTTCCGGCGCGGCGAACACATGCGGATGGCCGCGCTGGTCAACCGCGCCTCGCCCGCGACGCGGGCCATGCTGGACATGGTGGCGGTGGCCGCGGCGCTGGCCTTCCTGCTGATGCTGCAAGGGCCGGGCTTCGAGTACGCGTCCGAGGAACGCTATGTCACCACCGCCGCGCTGGAAATCCCCAACGTGTGGCGCGCCGCCGCGCTGCCGGTGGGCACGGCGCTGATGATGCTGATCGCGCTGCTGCGGCTGGTCGAGCATGGCCAGTGGCGCACCACGGGCCTGGCGCTGCTGCTGGTGGGCGGCGTGGTCGCCCTGATGCTTGCGCTGCAGCCCGCGCTGGCCGGACTGGGCAATGCCAACCTGCTGATCTTCTTCGTCGGCATCGTCGCCGGGTCCGTGTTCGCCGGCGTGCCCATCGCCTTCGCCTTCGGCCTGGCGACGTTCGGCTACCTGTCGCTGACCACCGACCTGCCCATGATGGTGGTGGTGGGCCGCATGGACGAAGGCATGTCGCACCTGATCCTGCTGGCCGTGCCGCTGTTCGTGTTCCTGGGCGTGCTCATCGAAATGACCGGCATGGCGCAGCGCATGGTCGCGTTCCTGGCCAGCCTGCTCGGACACGTGCGCGGCGGCCTGTCCTATGTGTTGATCGGCGCCATGTACGTGGTGTCCGGCATCTCCGGCGCCAAGGCCGCCGACATGGCCGCGGTGGCGCCGGTGCTGTTCCCGGAAATGCGCAAGCGCGGCGCCAGCGACGGCGATCTGGTGGCGCTGCTGTCGGCCACCGGCGCGCAGACCGAGACCGTGCCGCCCAGCCTGGTCCTGATCACCATCGGCTCGGTCACCGGCGTGTCGATCACGGCGCTCTTCATCGGCGGGCTGCTGCCCGGCCTGGTGCTGGGCGTGATGCTGTGCCTGGTGGTGTGGTGGCGCCATCGCCATGTCGCGCCCTTCGCCACGCGCAAGGCCACCGGCCGCGAGATCGGCCGCGCGCTGGTGGTGGCCCTGCCCGCGCTGGCCCTGCCCTTCGTGATCCGGGCCGCCGTGGTCGAGGGCATCGCCACGGCCACCGAGGTCTCCACCATCGGCATCGTTTACGCGACGCTGGTCGGGCTGCTGATCTACCGCTGCTTCGACGCGAAGCGGCTCATGCCCATGCTGGTGGACACGGCCTGCCTGTCGGGCGCCATCCTGCTGATCATCGGCACGGCCACCGCCATGGCCTGGGCCCTGACGCAATCCGGCTTTTCGACGCAGCTGGCGACCCTCATGGCCGGCCTGCCCGGCGGCGCCACGACGTTCATGGCGGTATCCATCGTCGCCTTCATCATCCTGGGCAGCGTGCTGGAAGGCATCCCGGCCATCGTGCTGTTCGGCCCCCTGCTCTTTCCGATCGCGCACCAGATGGGCATCCACGAAGTGCACTATGCGATGGTGGTGATCCTGTCCATGGGCATCGGCCTGTTCGCGCCGCCCTTCGGCGTGGGCTACTACGCGGCCTGCGCGATCGGCCGCGTGGCGCCGGAAGAAGGCGTGCGGCCGATCATGGGCTATCTGGCCTCGATCGCCGTCGGCATCGTGATCGTCGCGACCGTGCCGTGGATATCGACGGGCTTCCTCAAGTGAAGCCCGGGGCCGCGCGTCAATCGGCGCGCAGGCCGATCGCCTCGGTCAGCGCCGCGTAGCGGTCGATGTCGGCGCGGATCATGGCCTGAAAGGCGGCCGGCGTGCTGGTGGCGGGCGTGAACCCCTGTTCGCGCAAAGCCACCTGCACGTCCGGGCGCTGCATGATGCGCGCCACCGCGACATTGATGCGGTCGATCACGGCCGGCGGCGTGGCGGCGGGCGCCAGCAAGCCGTGCCACTGGTCCAGCGCATAGTCCTTCACGCCCTGCTCGGCCACCGTGGCGACTTGCGGCAACAGCGGCGAACGCTTGGGCGAGGTCACCGCCAGCGCCCGCAGCTTGCCCGCCGCGATCAACGGCGCGGCGCTGGACGCGGTGACGATGCCCAGCGGCACCTGCCCCGCCATCACATCGGTCAAGGCCGGACCACAACCCTTGTACGGCACCTGCTGCAAGGCCGCGCCGGTCGCCCGGGCCAGCATCTCGCCCGCCAGATGCTGCGGCGTGCCATTGCCGCAGGACGCGAACGGCAGCGGCTTGCCCGGCTGCGCCGCCTCCAGCGCATCGTCCAGGTTGCGCAGCGCGCTCGCGGCCGGCGTCACGAACACCGACGGCACGAAGGCCACGTTGATGACGGCGGCGAAATCGCGCTTGGGATCGAAACCCAGGTTGCGATAGACGCCGGGATTGATGGCGAAGGAACTGTTCACCATCAACAACGTGTAGCCGTCCGGTGGCGCCTCGGCCACGGCGCGCGCGCCGATATTGCCACTGGCGCCGGGCCGATTTTCCACGACCACGGGCTGGCCCAGCTGTTCCTGCAGGCTGGCGCCGATACGGCGGGCCAGCAGGTCGGTGCCGCCGCCCGGCGGAAACGTCACCACGATGATGATGGGGTGCGCGGGGTACGAGGCATCGGTCATCGGTTCGCCTGACGGCGAATTGCCGCAGGCGGCCAGGGCCAGCGCGGACAGGACGGAAAGGCGGCTGAGAAGACGGATCATGGTGCGGGCCTGCAATATGTCGGGCCGGTAAGCGGAAAAGTAAATGGCGCCTGCGCGCTCAAGCGTCCAGGCCGATGTCCAGCACCTTGGCGCTGTGCGTCAGCCAGCCCACGGCGATCTGGTCCACGCCGGTCGCCGCGATCTCGGCGGCCGTCTCGGGCGTGATGCGGCCCGAGGCTTCCGTGACCGCCCGGCCGCGCGCCATCGCCACGGCGCGGCGCAGATCATCCAGGCTCATGTTATCCAGCAGGACCACGTCCACGCCCAGCGCCAGCGCGGTCTCCAGCTGCTCCAGCGTGTCGACCTCCAGCTCGATCCTGACCATGTGGCCGACGCCCGCTCGGGCCCGGGCCACCGCATTGGCGATGCCACCCGCGAAGGCAATGTGGTTGTCCTTGATCAGCACCGCGTCGTCCAGGCCGAAGCGATGATTGCTGCCGCCGCCCACGCGCACGGCGTATTTCTGCAAGGCGCGCAGGCCCGGCATGGTCTTACGCGTGCAGGTCACGCGCGCGCCATAGGACGCCACCGCCCGCGCGATCGACGCTGTGGCGGTAGCGACGCCGCTCAGGTGGCAAAGGAAATTCAGCGCCACGCGTTCGGCCGTCAGCATGGCGCGGGCGCCGCCCTGGATGCGCGCGATCTCCGCGCCGGGTTCCAGCAGGCTGCCATCCGCTCGCGACACGCTGAAGCGGATCGCGGGATCCAGCGCGCGGAACGCCAGCCGCGCCAGGTCCAGCCCGGCCAGCACGCCCTCCTGGCGCGCCACCAGGCGGGTTTCCGCCTGGGCGTCGGCGGGCACGATGGCATCCGTCGTCAAGTCTCCCGCGCGGCCCAGGTCCTCGAGCAGCGCGGCGCGCACCACAGGCTCCAGCATCACGTCCGGCAGCGGCGGAACGGGCAGGCGGTCGGTCGCTGCGGGGGCTTCAGTATTTATGCTCATAATGAGTATTTTTGAGTCAAAAAAAGGCACGCCTGATCGCGTGCCACTTATGCTAGGCATGAGCATAATCTTTGTCAAGCCTCGCGCGGCCCTCTGGACAGCGGCAGCTTGCTGCCCGCGATGGCTCGTTCCAGCAGCACGTCGCGGCGGAACCGGAACAGCTTGGCCGGCCTGCCGGCGGTGCCCGAGGCCATGTCGCCGGTCTCCTCGACCAGATCCTGCTGCTCGATCAGCCGCCGGAAATTCTGCTTGTGCAGCCCGCGCCCCGCCAGCGCCTCCACGGCCTGCTGCAATTGCAGCAGCGTGAACTGGGCCGGCATCAGCTCGAACACGACGGGCCGGTACTTGATCTTGGCGCGCAACCGCGCGATGCCGGTGGCCAGGATGCGGCGATGGTCATGGCGCATGGGCTCGCCCGGCAAGGCCTCGCCCCCGACAGCCCCGCGCCGTGCGGCCTCGGGCACCAGACCCGCCTCGAACAGCAGCTCGTAGCGCTGCAGCACCATGTCCTCGTTCCAGGCCGCGCCGCTCAAGCCGAACGTGATGTCCGCGCGCTGGCGGCGGCGCGCGCGCGAGGCCTGATCCGCGCCCGCCTCGCACCAGGCGGCCAGCCGCGGCGCGATGGCCTCGTCCAGCAGCGCGGGCACGCCGGCGCGCCGGTCTTCCCAGGGGAAATAGCGATACCAGTCCTGCCAGCCGACCTGTGCGACGCCGGTCTCGCCGGCCTCCCGCGTCAGGCCCAGATAGCTCACCGACATGACCCGCGCGCCCGACTCGTCGGAGCGGTCGCCGTCGGCGAAGGTGTAGAGCTGCTCGACGTAACCGAGCGGATGATGCGTCTGCGCCTCGACCCAGGCCCGCAGCCCCGCCTGCAGCGAACGGTGCGACAGCTCGAACGGCCCGGCCGGCAAGGCGCGGGCGTCTTCCGTGGTCAGCACCCTGGGCTCGCCGTTGGTGACGGCGACCAGCACGGCGACTAGCTCGGCATGGACGGAACGCGCGACGGATTCGGTCAAGGCGGTATCGGGCGAAGGAGAATGGGAAATCAAGGCGCCGGCCGGAGCCGGAAAGACGCGGATCGCGGCCACGCGATCCGACCCGAATTATAAGCCCCGCGCCCGGCAATGGCTGCTTGCAACCGTGACAACGCAAGGCCCCGCACACGCCCGTTCCAGGCCTAAGATGGACTCATGTTCATGTGCGCCACCCGTCATGGCGGCGCCCGTTTGCAGGAGCGTGCATCATGCTCAAGCCCACGACAGATCCAAACGCCAGCGACGCCCGTCGCGACGTCGAACCCACGCCCCGCGTCGATCCGCGCACAGGCACCGCCGTCCTGCCGCTGGCCAGCAACAGCAGCATCGTCGCGGGCATGCCGCGGCGCGGCCGCGCCATCGAGGCGCCGGGCGAGCCCGGCGTCATCTCGGCCGAGGAAGACGTGCTCGACATCAACTACGAACACAGCGGCCCTTGAGCGCCGCGACCGGCGCCGGACTTACCAGCCCCAGCAGGTGCCGGCCGCCGGCTTGCCGCAGTTGCGGTAGTTGGCCGCGTACCAGAGCTTGCCGCCGTTGCGCGGCGGCGAGCCCACGGCCTTGATATCGTTGCGCGGCAACTCTTCCAGCGCGTCGCGCGCGTTCTTGGTCGGCGTGCCGCTGGCAGCGTTCTGCACCCAGGCGATGCGACCGAGCTGAGCGGCGGTCCTATCCTGGAACACCACGTCGCCATCGGCCAGCGCCGCCATCTTGCCGGCGGCGTCGCGCACCGCGGCCGAGTAGCTGTCGCTCGCATCGGTGGGCAGCAAATTCTTGTCCAGCTTGCTGACGGCCAGGATGCTTGCCAGCGCGGCGGGCGGAATCATCTTATAGGCGCTCAACGCGGGCAACTGGCCCGCCGCCACCTGCCGGCGCAGCCAGTCGCCCCACAGGAACTCGGCAAATTCGGGCAGGCCGCCATTCGCATAGGCGATGTCGCGGGTGAAATAGACCAACGAACGATAGCGATCTTCCTGCATGCCGCCGGCCTCGGCCGCGCTGGCCAGGCCCAGCCGCTTGGGCAACTGGTCCACCGTGATCGGCTGATTGTCGCCATCGCGCAGCCAGGCCTTGCGCTCGTCGACCAGGCGCTGCCAGAACGCCTTGGCGTCGGCCATGTCGCTGTAGTTGGCGTCGACCTTGACCCATACCGGCAGCTTGGGCCCGCCGTCGAAGATCTCGCGCAGCGCCGAGAAGCTGTGATGGCCGTCGGTGAGATACAGATTGCCGTCCCAGCCCACCACCACCGTCTTCATCGCGGTGGCATCCGCGCCCGGCGCGTTCAGGCAGCTGAAGGTCTCCGGCTTGTCCAGCCGCGCCGCCTGCGCCTGGGCAATGCTGGCGAACGGCTGCGCGCGCTTGCCCGCGCCCGTGTCCTCGCAATAGTCGTCGAACTTCTTGCCGACGGTGCGGTTCAGGTAGTCGATCTGGTTGGCGGTATCGCCGGCCCAGGTGGGACGGGCGAAATCGCCTTGCCAGCGGCCCAGCTTGTAGTAGATCTGGTCGTAGCCAATGGCGGCCTGCGTGGGATTCAGCTCTTCGATGCGGACCTTGATCACATCGCCCGGCTTCGCCTTCAGGTACGCCTGATTCTTGACCGGCGTTTCCGGCTTAGGCGGCACCGGCCTCTCGGGCACCGGCGCGGGCTGCGCCGCCGGTTCGTCGTCGTCGCTGCCGCCATTGCAGGCGGCCAGGGCCAGCGGCAGCAGCGCCACGGCGATCAGGCGCGCGCCCGGAAACGGAAACAGGGAAAGCCGGCGAGTCAGCGTAGGGGTCATGAGTATCAACAGGAAGATCGAACGAGAGCCGCGATGATGACAGCCGCATGCTGCGCGGACGTGACATCCGCCAAGGCCGTCACGGGCCTGTCGCCCCGCGGACCGCCGGAACTCAGAACGACACGCAGGCCGCCTGCCGCACCCGCAGCGTCGCCTCCTGCCGGAAGCGCGTCTGGTACTCCGTCCGGATATCGCGCACCGCCGCCTCGCTGACCGAGTCGCCCGGATGCACCAGGTTCAGCACATAGGACGGCTCGCGCACGATCGCGCCGTCGTTGTCGCGCCACTGGCCGGAGGCCTGCCACACCGTCAGGCCCTGCGGAAAGCGCGGCGTCACGGACTCGGCCAGGAAGGACGTCCATTCCTGCGGCGACACCGGGCCGGACGGGGTGTCGGTGCCCAGGAATATCTGGTCGTTGACCATGTTCGTCTCGTTGGGCGCGCAGGCGCGGGATGCGGGATTGGTCACGCAGCCGGCCATCAGGGCGGCGGCGCATAGCGACAGGGCAAGGCGCGCGAGCTTGGGCGTGAAGGGCATGAGGAAGGCTCCGGGTTCTGAGGAAGCGGAACTGTTGGCTGGTAACCGGCCGCAGCGCCGATGCGTCGGTGTCAGGTTGATGGTCAAGCCTGACGGTCAGACTTGCCCGCCAATATAGGGCTTGCATGGGTCCGGCGCGAGTCGATCCTGCGCCCAGGCGCTGGATTTTTCATGCGGGCCTTCAAGGCGCGCCGCAAGCAAAAAGCCCTTGAACTCGCGCTGAGTTCAAGGGCTTGGGATGCATTCTTGGCGGACAGAGGGGGATTCGAACCCCCGATACGCTTTTGACGTATACACGCTTTCCAGGCGTGCGCCTTCAACCACTCGGCCACCTGTCCTGATCGTCCTAGGGACGCCGCATTGCTGAAAATGCGAATCCGCGATTCTAGCAGATTGCCAGGAAAGCCGCACGTCGGGAAAGAAAAAGGGGACGCCAAAGGCGTCCCCCCGTCCGGCCTGCCGGTTCAGGCCGCCGCTTGTGGCGCTTCCTGCTCGCGGTAGGCGCTGACCGTGCCGTCCGGTTCGGTCTCTTCGAGCCTGACCTTGAAGCCCCACAACCGGGCCAGGTGCTTCATCACCTGTTCGGCGTCGTCGCCGGCCAGGGGACGGCCGCGGCTCTTCAGGTGGCGCAGCACCAGCGAGCGGTCGGTGTCGCGGTTGAAGCGCACCACCTGCACATCGGGCACCAGGTTGTCACGGTTGTGCTGCGCGGCCAGCAGGCGGCGGATGTCGCGGTAGCCCTCGTCGTCGTGGATCGCGGCAACTTCCAGCTTGGGATTGGCCTGGTGATCCGAGATGGCGAAGAAGCGGAACTCGCGGATCAGCTTGGGCGACAGGTACTGCGAGATGAAGGACTCATCCTTGAAGTTGCGCATGGCGAAGTCCAGCGTCTTCAGCCAGTCGCCGCCGGCGATGTCGGGGAACCAGCGGCGGTCTTCCGGCGTGGGCGCCTCGCAGATGCGGCGGATGTCCGACATCATCGCGAATCCCAGCGCATACGGATTGATGCCGCCGTAGCCGCGTTCGTCGAAGCCGCGCTGGCTGACCACGTTGGTATGGCTCTGCAGAAACTCCATCATGAAGCCGTCGTTGACCAGCCCCTTCTCATGCAGGCGGTTCAGGATGGTGTAGTGCCAGAACGTGGCCCAGCCCTCGTTCATGACCTTGGTCTGGGTTTGCGGATAGAAGTACTGCGCGATCTTGCGCACGATCCGCACCAGCTCCTTCTGCCACGGCGCGAGCTTGGGCGAGTATTTCTCGATGAAGTACAGCAGGTTCTCTTCGGGTTCGGGCGGGAAGTTCGAGGACTGGCTGTGCGTGTCCTTGCCCTCCTCCAGGCGCGGCAGCGTGCGCCAGAGGTCGTTGTATTGCAGCCGCGCATGCTCCTGGCGCTCGGCCTGGCGTGCTGCCTCTTCCTTGTACGAGATCGGCGTGGGCCGCTTGTAGCGGTCGACCCCGTGGTGCGACAGCGCATGACAGGAGTCCAGCACGGCCTCGACCGCGTCGATGCCGTAGCGGTCCTCGCAGGACATGACATACTTGCGCGCGAACACCAGGTAGTCCAGCACGCCATCGGCGTCGGTCCACTGGCGGAACAAGTAGTTGCCCTTGAAGAAGGAGTTGTGGCCATAGCAGGCGTGCGCGATCACCAGCGCCTGCATCGTCATGGAGTTTTCTTCCATGAGATACGAGATGCAGGGATTGGAGTTGATCACGATCTCGTAGGCCAGTCCCTGCATGCCGCGCCGGTAGAACTGCTCGTTGCGGATGAATTCCTTGCCGTAGGACCAGTGCGGATAACCGATAGGCAGGCCCGCCGACGCATAGGCATCGAGCATCTGCTCCGAGGTGATGACCTCGATCTGGTTCGGGTAGGTATCCAGCCCGTACTCGCGCGCGACCTGCGAGATCGCGTCGTCGTAGGTCTGCAGCAACTCGAACGTCCATTCGGAGCCCTGCGAGATCGGCCGAGAGCCTCCGGCCGCATCCGGCTCCACGAGTGCACCCGCGATGGCATTCATACCGTTTCCTTCTTGAACAGGTCATGGAACACGGGGTAGATCTCCCCGCGATCGCAGATCCGCCGCATCACGAAATGCGGCTCCAGCTTCTGTTCGTACTCGGCCCACAGGCTGCTCTTGCGCGCCTCCTGCGAGTCGGGCACCTCGATGTAGGCGAAGTAGCGCGTGGCCGGCAACAGGTGCTCGGCCAGGAAGCGCGCGCTCTTGCCGGCATCGGCGCCGAACGAATCGCCGTCGCTGGCCTGGGCCGCGTAGACGTTCCAGGCGCTGGGCGGGTAGCGCTTTTCCAGGATCTCGCGCATCAGCTCCAGCGCCGACAGCACGATGGTGCCGCCGCTCTTCGGGTCGTAAAAGAAGGTGCGTTCGTCCACTTCCTCGGCGTTGTCGGTATGGCGGATGAACACCAGATCGACGTGCTCGTACTTGCGCGACAGGAACAGGTACAGCAGCGTGAAGAAGCGCTTGGCCAGATCCTTCTTGCCTTCGTCCATCGAGCCGGACACGTCCATCAGGCAGAACATGACGGCGCGCGCCATGGGGATCGAGACCGACACCCGGTTGCGGTAGCGCAGGTCCAGGTCGTCCAGGAACGGCACGCGCGCCAGGCGCTCGCGGCAGTCCTCGACGTCCTGTTCCAGGGCGCGGATCTCGTCGGCGCCCGCGCCGGCGGCCAGGGCCTTGGCCAGGCGTTCCTCGGCGTCTTCCAGGTCCGCGCGCGCCTTGACGCTCAGCGCCACGCGGCGCGCCAGCGATGACTTGAGCGTGCGGCTGATGCTCAGCATGCTGGGCGAGCCCGAGGTGGTGTAGCCGGCGCGCTGCCACTTGCGCTGGCTCACCTCGCCCAATTGATTGCGCGCCAGGTTGGGAAGTTCCAGGTCTTCGAAAAACAGGTTCAGGAATTCAGCGCGCGACAGGCTGAAGGTGAACTGATCGACCGCCTCGCCCTCGCCGGGCTCGGCTCCGCCCTGCCCCTGCCCGCCTCCCTGCGGCCGGTCGAAGGTGTCTCCCTTGGCGAACTCGCGGTTGCCGGGATGCACCATCTCGCGGTCGCCGCCCTGCCCGTGATGGAAGGTAGGCTCGGAGATGTCGCGCGCGGGCAGGTTGACCTCGCCGCCCTGATCCATGTCCTGGATCGAGCGGTCGCGGATCATGCCATGCACCGCCTTGCGGATCTGGTCCTTGTAGCGCCGGAGAAAACGTTCCCGGTTGACGGCGCTCTTGTTGCGCCCGTTAAGACGGCGATCGATCAGTGAATTCATGATTCACCTCGCTCAGGAAGACTTCCTTACACGGAGGTACCACTCGCACAGCAGTCGGACCTGCTTCTCCGTGTATCCCTTCTCGACCATGCGGTCGACGAAACTCTGATGCTTGGACTTATCCTCGGCCGATGCCTTGGCGTTGAACGAGATCACCGGCAGCAGGTCTTCCGTGTTCGAGAACATCTTCTTCTCGATCACCTCGCGCAGCTTTTCATAGCTGGTCCAGGTCGGATTGCGGCCGTTGTTGTTGGCGCGGGCGCGCAGCACGAAGTTGACGATCTCGTTGCGGAAGTCCTTCGGATTGGCGATGCCGGCCGGCTTCTCGATCTTTTCCAGCTCATCGTTCAAGGCGCTGCGATCGAAGCTCTCGCCGGTTTCCGGGTCGCGGAATTCCTCGTCCTGGATCCAGCAGTCGGCGAAGGTCACGTAGCGGTCGAAGATGTTCTGGCCGTACTCGGAGTAGGACTCCAGGTATGCGGTCTGGATCTCCTTGCCGATGAACTCGGCGTAGCGCGGCGCCAGGTAGCCCTTGATGAATTCGAGATAGCGCCGGCGGACTTCGTCGGGATAGTCCTCGCGGCCGATGCGCTGCTCGAGCACATACATCAGGTGCACCGGGTTGGCGGCAACCTCGGTCTGGTCATAGTTGAAGACGCTGGACAGGATCTTGTAGGCGAAGCGCGTGGACACGCCGTTCATGCCCTCGTCGGTGCCGGCGTAGTCCTTGTATTCCTGCAAGGCCTTGGCCTTCGGATCCACGTCCTTCAGGCTTTCGCCGTCATAGACGCGCAGCTTCGAATAGATGCTGGAATTCTCCGGCTCCTTCAGGCGCGTCAGCACCGAGAACTGCGCCATCATGTCCAGCGTTCCCGGCGCGCAGGGCGCCGTCGACAGCGAGCTGTGATGCAGCAGCTTCTCGTAGATGCGAACCTCTTCCGACACCTGCAGGCAGTACGGAACCTTGACGATGTAGATACGGTCGAGGAAGGCCTCGTTGTGCTTGTTATTGCGGAAGGTCTGCCATTCCGATTCGTTCGAGTGCGCCAGGATGCTGCCGTTGAACGGAATCGCGGAAAAGCCCTCGGTGCCCTTGAAGTTGCCTTCCTGCGTGGCGGTCAAGAGCGGGTGCAGCATCTTGATCGGCGCCTTGAACATTTCCACGAACTCGAGCAGCCCCTGGTTGGCCAGGCACAGCCCGCCCGAGTAGCTGTAGGCGTCGGGATCGTCCTGCGAATGGCGATCGAGCTTGCGGATGTCCACCTTGCCGACCAGGGACGAGATGTCCTGGTTGTTCTCGTCGCCCGGCTCGGTCTTGGCGATGGCCACCTGGCGCAGCACCGAGGGATTGAGGCGCACGACGCGGAACTGCGAGATGTCGCCGTCGAATTCCTTCAGGCGCTTGATGGCCCACGGCGACATGATGCCGGTGAGGTAGCGGCGCGGAATGCCGTATTCCTTTTCCAGCGTCTCGCCGAAGCGTTCCGGATGGAACAGGCCCAGCGGCGATTCGTTGACGGGCGAGCCCTTGAGCGCGTAGATGGGGAAACGCTCCATCAGCACCTTGAGCCGTTCGGCGATGGACGACTTGCCGCCGCCCACGGGGCCCAGCAGATAGAGGATCTGCTTGCGCTCTTCCAGTCCCTGCGCGGCATGCTTGAAGAACGCGACGATCTGCCCGATCACGTCCTCCATGCCGTAGAACTCCTGGAACGCTGGATAGCGCCGGATGGTCCGGTTGGAAAACAAGCGGGAAAGGCGCGGGTCGTTGCGCGTATCCACGACCTCGGGCTCGCCGATCGCCGCGAGCATGCGCTCGGCGGGACTGGCGTATGCCATGGGATCGCTCTTGGCCAGGCTCAGATATTCCTCAAGGGAAAGCTCTGACTCCTGCTCTCTTGCATACTGCGACTTGAAGCCTTCGACGATGTTTTGCACGGAAACCTCCTACAACACGCGAAAAAGCCATTACGTCCCGACTTGTCCCCATTGTGCCTCAGTGCCATCGCAATACTTCCGTATTGCAATACAAACTCGCGATAAGCATTTTCAGCGTAGCCGTATGTTGCTTTCGCCACACATCGGCCATAAGGCGTATCGGGGTCCTTTCCAATTAGGCTGCACCCTTTGGACACTAGTTCCGTCAGGGAATGCAACTTCGGTGAATAAGTTCGCTCGATCGACTTCAGCATATCGCCGTAGTGAGCGCGCAAAACGCGGCCGCATACGAAATGGTCGGCAATGATTTGAAGGGATGAGCGATATCCCATGGATTCTTATGCGCGGGAGATGTCGGTCCCGCAAGGCTCGCCATGCGATCGCGGCGAGCGGCCTGAACGTCGCGCTGCGGCTTCGTTCAGCGGCGTGCTGATGCGGCGTGAAAAAGCGCCAGCCAGACAGCACGCGAATCCTAGGTGTGACGAGGGCGCGTGGCTGAGAACGGTACGAACCGCGGGCGTAGCGCCAAGTCATGCACCTATGCTAAGCCCAATTGACCGTTTTGTGGCAATTCATTTGCCGCGAGTCTGCAAAAAATATAAAACGCCGTCTGCGAAAAGCACTTCGGGAACACTTCAAGAACGCTTCAAGAACACGTCAGAAATGCAAGGCGCGCGGATGCTGAATGATTCGCGGATATCTGGCAGCCGGCCCGATGGAGTGCTAATACCCATGCCACGCGCAAGGGTTGCTTGCGGCGCTAGAATCACGGCTTTGCGCAATCGCGCCCACCTCCGAAGCCGCATCCGCCGCCCATGCCGTCCCGCCTGCGAAACGTGGTTCGCCGGTACCTGTCTCCCGCCCTCGCGGCGCGTGGACGCGTTGCCGTCGTCCTGTGCAGCGTCCTCGTGGCGGCTTGCGGCAAGACCGATCCGGCCTTGGACAACGATGCCTATGTCTGGCAACGCCGCTGGACGCCGGCCGTGACCGCGGCGATGTCTGACAGCGCCGATCTGGTGCGGACCTGGCGAGTGCTGGCCGCCGACGTGGCCCCGGACGGTAAATGGTCCGACGCGGCGCCCGCCCTGCCGGCCCTGGCCGCCGCCGGCCGGCCGGCCATCATGGTGCTGCGCTTCGACGGCCGCGTGGACGGTTTGCGCGACGCTGAGATCCATGCGCGCATCGCGGCCTTGCGCGATTCATGGCAACGGGCCGGCATCGCGCTGGCGGGCGTGGAAATCGACTACGACTGCGCCACCTCCAAGCTGCCGGCGTACACGCGCTTCCTTGCCGGCCTGCGCGGGCGCCTGGATCCGTCCATCTCCCTGTCCATCACCGCCCTGCCGACCTGGCTGGACAGTCCCGCGCTCGCCGCCCTGCTCGCCATCCCCGACGAAAGCGTGCTGCAGGTCCATGCCGTGCTCAGTCCGACGCGCGGACTGTTCGATGCCAAGCGCGCGCAGGCCTGGCTGGACGCCTACGCGGCGCAGACCCGCAAGCCCTGGCGCGTGGCCCTGCCCGCCTACGGCAGCCGCGTCGCCTGGGACGACGAGGGCAGGATCGCAGCGGTCGAAAGCGAGCAGCCCGCGCTCATGCCGGGCGGACGCTCGGCGGAGCTGCTCGTGACGCCCGCCGAAATGGCGACCTTCGTCTCCCGCATCGAAGACCGGCGCCCGCCCGGCCTGGCCGGCATAGTCTGGTTCCGTCTGCCGACCCGCGTCGACGCGCGCGCCTGGAGCCTGCCGACGTGGCGCGCCGTGCTGGCGCGCCAGCCGCTGCGTCCGGCGCTGTCCGTCAGCGCGCAGGCCGCCGCCGGCGGCGCGCGCGACCTCATACTCGCGAACGCCGGCGATGCCGACGCCGCGCTCCCCTTCGCCGTGCGGCTGGACGGCGCCTGCGCCGCCGCCGACGGCATCAACGGCTACACGCTGGAACGCGACGGACTAGGCATCTACCTGCGTCGCGCGCAGGAAGGCCTGCTGCACGCCGGCGCCCAACGCAACATCGGCTGGATACGCTGTGAACACGAACCGACCAACCTCCATGTCCAACCCTAAGAAACTCGCAAAAGCGCTCCTGCTTGCCGGCCTCATCGGCGCCGGCGTGGTCATTGCCTGCGGCCCCGACTTCCCCGCGCAACTGCTGGACGACCGCGGCGGCACGCTGCACGCGACGCCGTCCAACTCGTTCCGCTACGAGGCGGCGCGGCTGACGCCAGCCACCGACGCGCTGCGGGCCCGCGACACCGACCCGTACTATCAGCCGCCGCAGGCGTACATACCGGAAGACGACGATCCAGAACTGGACGCGACTCAGCGCAACGCCATCCGCAAGATGCGCGCGCAGGCAGACGGCGACGCGGCCTACGCCGCCGGCGCCGGCGTCCCGGAAGCCGCGCGCCTGTATGCCGCCGGCGCGGTGGACTACCTGCTGGCACAGCGCGAACCGGGCGAGCTCGGCGAACAGCGGCTGGCGCGGGCGCAGCAACGCTTCCAGGCCATCCTGGCGCTGCCGGCCGCGCAGTCTGTCGCACGCAGCGTGTGGGCGTCGTACATGCTGGCTGATATCGGGGACATCTCCAACGCCGTCCACGACGATGCCGCCGCGCGGGCACAAACCGCCAAGGCCTACGAACACGCCCGCGCACTGGCGCGCGCCGGCGCACCGGATCCGCTGGGCCTGGCCGTCGCCAGCTACGGCCAGCAGGCGCGCCTGCTGCTGACCGGCGCGCAAGGCGAGTGCAGCTATGTTGATCTCCTGAACGACACCCCCTGCATGGATGCGGTTCCCGCGGTCGCGCTCAAGCAGGCCATCCGCCTGTACGCCGAACAGGCGGCGCGCGGATCGTCCAGCGGCCACGCGTCGCTGCGCCTGCTGGCCAGCTGGGCGCTGGGCACGCCCGAACGCGCCCGCGCCCTGATCGACGATCCCGTCGCGCAAGGGCTGCTGGTGTCCTATGCGCTGGCGCGGCTCGGCGACATCGTCGACGGCCAGCCCGACAGCGCTTTCGATGCCTACGCCAACTTCGACGCCACCGGCCAGCCCGGCCTGGCCGATTCGGCGCGCGGCGCGCCCAATGTCGAACCCAATCCCACGCTCAAGTCCCTGGTCTCGGCCTTGCAGGCGCTGGACGTGCGACAGGTGGCGAACGCCGACCGCGTCGCCGCCCTGGCCTATCGCATCGGCCGCTACGACCTGGCGCAATCGCTGGCCAGCCGGCTGGACACGGCGCTGGCCTGGTGGGTGCGTGCCAAGCTGGCGCTGCGCCAGGGCGACTCGGTCCAGGCGGCGCAGGCCTATGCCCGCGCCGCCGCCGCGTTCCCGCGCGCCGATGGCAGTCTCGACGCCGACAGCGCGGGACGCTTGCGGGCCGAACAGGGCGTGCTGACCCTGTCGCGCGGCCAGTATGTCGAAGCGCTGGACCAGTTGCTGCGGGCGGGCGGCCCGCTGGACGCGGCGCGGCCCGCCGAAGAAGAGGGCTGGCCGATGGCGCCGTACTGGAACGACGCCGCCTATGTCGCCGAACGCGTGCTGACGCTGGACGAACTCAAACAGTACGTGGACGCGCAGGCGCCCGCCACGCCCGCTCCCGCCCGGCCCAAGGTGTTCGACCTGAAGGACGGCGACGACTACTACGGCTGGGCCCGGCAGCATCCCGTTCCGACCGCCGACCGCCTGCGCCTGCTGCTGGCGCGGCGCATGGTGCGCGAGGGCATGATCGACCAGGCGCTGCCCTATTTCCCCGCCGAGGCCGATCCGCGCTTTGCCCGCATGCGCTACGACACGGCGGGCGTGGCGAAGCTGGAGAACGACGAATCGCGCGGCCAGGCCGCCGCCTATGGCGCGGCCCTGCGCGAAGCCGGCAATGGCTGGGGCCGCACCGGACGGGCGCAGGCCTGGCACCAGGCCGGGCTGATGGCCCGTCGCCATGGCATGGAGATCATGGGCTACGAAGAGGATCCCGACTACACGATCTATGACGGCAGCTATACCTACGGCGCGGGCCGCAACCACTTCCTGTGGACGCAAAAGCATGGCGATGCCATTCCCGCCACGCCCGCGGAGCGCGCCGAAGCCGCCCTGCCCGGCCCCTACGTCACGCAGCAGGAGCGCGAACGCTACGCCGCCAGCGAGGCGCGGCCCTATGCCCGCTTCCACTACCGGCAGATCGCCGCCAGCCACATGATGAAGGCGGCCGACGAACTGCCGGCCCGCTCGCAGGCTTACGCTGCCGTGCTGTGCCAGGGCACGCGCTTCGTCATCAACGACTCGCCGGACGTCGCGGCGAAAATGTACCGGCGCTATGTGGAAACCGGCGCCGTCGTGCCGTTCAGCGGCAGCTTCGGCCAGGAATGCGCGGAACCCGACTTCAAGGGCGCGGCCCGGTTCCACTACGTCCAGGCCTGGAAGGCCTGGGAGCGGCTGCGCCAGGACCATCCGGGCCGCCTGCTGGCCGCCGGCCTGCTGGCGCTGGCGGCGGCCGCCGCAGGTGTTGCGCTGTGGGTCTGGCGTTCGCGTCGCGGCGCGCGCTCGCAGGGCTGATCCGCGCTGGCGGTCGGCTCCGGGCCGGCCGCAACATCCTTGTCCGGGTCGTCCTTCGGGGCCGGCCTTGCCCTATGCGCTCAGCTCAGATCGGGCAAGGCCACCCGCTGCAACAGTTGCTGCCAGTTGGCCTCGACCCGCGCGCGCAAGCGCAGGTCGGGGCCGATCGCCGCCGTATCGATGAAGGCGTAGCGCCGGGCGGCGTCCAGGTGTTCCAGCAGCGGCAGGCGCACCATGCCGGCCGCGTCGCCCAGCAGCACCGGCGCCAGGTACAGCAGCAGCTCGTCCACGCAGCCCGCCGATACCAGCGCGCCGCTCAGGCCCGCGCCGGCCTCGACGTGGACTTCATTGAATTGTTCCTGGGCCAGCCGGCGCATCATGGCGGGCAGGTCCACCTTGCCAGGCATCTCGCCCGGCAGGCAGACGACGCGTGCGTTGCGCTGTTCCAGGCGCCGCGCCTTGGCCGCATCCTCGCGGGCGGTGAAGACGATGACTTCCGCGCCATCGAACAGCCGCGCCGTTTCGGGAATGGCGAATCCGCCATCGACCACCGCCTTGCGCGGCTGGCGCGGCGTGTCGACGCCCCGGACGTTGAGCTGAGGATCGTCCTTCAACACCGTGCCCATGCCCGTCAGCACGACGCAGCTGCGCGCGCGCCAGCGATGGCCGTCCTCGCGCGCCTGCGGGCCGGTGATCCATTGCGACATGCCGTTATGCAACGCGCTGCGGCCATCCAGCGAAGCCGCCATCTTCATCCAGACCCAGGGCAGCCCGCGGCTCATGCGGGAGATAAAACCCGCGTTCAGCGCCAGCGCTTCCTCCCGGCAAACGCCGGTGGTGACGGCGATGCCGGCGGCGCGCAGCCGCGCCAGGCCCTGGCCGTTGACCAGGGGATTGGGGTCGCCGATCGCCACCACCACGCGCGCCGGCGCGGCGGCCAGCACGGCGTCCACGCAGGGCGGGGTGCGGCCATGATGGCTGCAAGGCTCAAGCGTGACGTAGAGCGTGGCGCCCGCCACCGTCTCGCCACGGGCCAGGGCGTCGCGCAGGGCGCACACCTCGGCATGCGGTCCGCCCGGCGGCTGGGTCGCGCCTTCGCCCAGCACGCGTCCGTCGCGCACGATGACGCAGCCGACCCGGGGATTGGGCGCGGTCGTGTACATGACGGTCCGCGCCAGGTCCAGCGCGCGCCGCATCCAGTGTAGATCGTCGTAATCGGTGGCAGTCGTCATGCGCAGGATTGTATGTCCGCGCGGCCGCGCCCTGGGAGACCCGCGCCCGTTCCAACCCGCCCCCCCCGCCATCCGGCGCCGCCCGCCTTCCCAGCCGCCATGATGTCCGTTTCGGGCCGATGCTGGTCTGCCGGCGCGCTCGCCTGGCTGCTCGGCGAGGATGAAAATGGCTGCGTGTCCTTTTAAAATCCATGCTTTGGAGCCCAGACCATGAAGCAAGCGCTGATCGTCATCGATGTCCAGGATTCCTTTCGGCAACGTCCGTTTTGGGACGAAACCGAGTACCCCGCGTTCGTGGCGCAGATCCAGCGCCTGATCGACGCCGCGACGGCCCAGGGCGTGCCGGTGCTACAGGTTTTCCACACCAGCGTGTCGGACGATCCGGCCAATCCCTTCTCGCTGGCGTCCGGGCACGTCAAGACGCTGAAAGAGCTGAAGATCTCCCCCACCGCCGTGTTCCACAAGACCGTGCACTCCTCGCTCTACGCCAAGGGCCAGGACGGCGCGACGCTGCATGACTGGCTGCGGGATCACGATATCGGCGAGATCATCGTCAGCGGCATCCGCACCGAGCAGTGCTGCGAGACCACTTCGCGCCATGCCAGCGACGCGGGCTTCAAGGTAATCTTCCCCACCGACGCCACCCTGACCTTCGCCATGCAGAGCCCGTCCGGCCGGCAATACACGCCCGCCGAGATCCGCGACCGCACCGAGCTGGTGCTGCAAGGCCGCTTCGCGCGGATCCTGCGTGCCGCCGACGTGCTGGCGGCTTAGCGTGCCGTCCCGCTGAAATGCGCGAGCGCACGCCATGATCCCGGTGTACTTCGTGCTGACGCGCGGCCTGGTGCTGCTGGACCTGGCCGGTCCGGCGGAAGCGTTCCGGGTGGCCGAAAGGCTGTGCCCCGGCACGTTCGCGCTGCATTTCTGCGGACCCGAGGCGGAGCTGGAATGCGGCCTGGCGGGGCTGCACCTGGCGCGCATCAAGCCGCTGCCGGC
Source organism: Achromobacter sp. 1011811831 (assembly GCF_059760905.1). NCBI lineage: Bacteria > Pseudomonadati > Pseudomonadota > Betaproteobacteria > Burkholderiales > Alcaligenaceae > Achromobacter > Achromobacter sp. 1011811831. Next base: position 74,689 of record NZ_JCBANG010000002.1, on the reverse strand, counting down.
CAGATTGCCCGCCAACGCGCTGGTCATCGTTTCCGGCGTGGTGGGCACGCCGACGCGGCTGGACGATGCGCAGGCGCGCGCCATCATCGACTGGCTGGCCGCACGCCAACCGAACGACGGCTTCACGCTGATGACGGTCTGCGCCGGCGCGCTGTTCGCCGCCGCCGCCGGTCTCACGCACGGGCGCGAATGCACCACCCACCACGGCAGCCTGGCGCAGCTGGCGGCGCTGGATCCCAGCGCGCGGATCCTCGACAACCGCATCTTCGTCGAGGACGGCGCGCTGGTCAGCAGCGCGGGCATCACGGCGGGCATCGATCTCGCGCTGCACATGGTGTCGCGCCACTGCGGCCCGCGCATCGCCTGCGAGGTTGCCCGTGAAATGCTGGTCTACCAGCGCCGCGCCGGCACGGATTCGGCTCTGTCGCCCTGGCTGGAACACCGCAGCCATCTGCACCCCGGCGTCCACAAGGTGCAGGATGCGGTGGTACGCAACCCGGCGGCGCCCTGGTCGGCGCAATCGCTGGCGCAGGAAGCCCATACCAGCGCGCGCCACCTGACCCGGCTGTTCCGCCTGCACGCGGGCTGCACGCCGATGGACTATCTCTATCAGATACGCGTCGCGCTGACGCGCGACCTGTTGCGCGAAACCCGGCTGGACCTGGAGCGCGTGGCGGAAAAAGCAGGGTTTGGCTCGGCCCAGCACATGCGGCGCGTGTGGCGGCGCTTCGAGCCGCGGACGCCCGGCATGGCGCGGCAGCAGTTGGCGGCCTGAAGCCGGCCGTCGACCTCGCGCGCCGACCTTGCCACCGCGCCCGAGCGGCGACGTGACGACAACAGGCGGATCCGGTCAGTCCTTGCGCAGCTTGCCGGGCAGCAGGGGCCCCTGCATCTCTCGGATGGCTTCGACGAATTCGCCGATGTCCTCGAAACTCTTGTAGACCGACGCGAAGCGCACGTAGGCCACCTTGTCGAGCTTGCGCAGCTCGTTCATGACCAGTTCGCCGATGTGCTCGGTGGGCACTTCGCGCTGGCCGCTGGCCCGCAACTGTTCTTCGATGCGGGAGACGGCGGCGTCCACGTCGCCGGTGCTGACGGGGCGCTTGCGCAGCGCCAGGCTCAGGCTGGCGCGCAGCTTGGCCGGATCGTAGTCGCTGCGGCTGCCATTGCGCTTGACGACCGAGGGCAGCGCCAGCTCCACCCGTTCATAGGTGGTGAAGCGCTTGTCGCAGGACAGGCAACGGCGGCGACGCCGGATGGCGTCGCCTTCTTCCGAGACGCGGCTGTCGACGACCTGCGTTTCGGGGTTGCCGCAAAATGGACACCGCATGTGTGATCCCTGAAGGCCGGATGGCAAGAATTAAGCATATTGTAACGATCCGTCCGGTGGAAATCGTCAAGAGGGCTGAATTCGTCCCCGATATTTTTGCCAGTAACCGCAAGTCCGGCCAAAAACAAAGGGACGGCCCTTGCGGAACCGTCCCTTTTCAGCCCCGCCGCCCGGTTTCCCGGGCGGACAGCGCAGGCGCTTACTTGCGGCCGTAGACCGGCAGGCGCGAGGTCAGTGCGTTGACCTTGGCACGCACGGCGGCGATGTTGGCCTCGTCGCGCGGGTTGTCCAGCACGTCGGCGATCAGGTTGGCGGTCAGTTCGGCCTCGGCTTCGGTGAAGCCGCGGGTCGTCATGGCCGGCGTGCCCAGGCGGATGCCGCTGGTCACGAAGGGCTTTTCCGGATCGTTCGGGATGGCATTCTTGTTGACCGTGATGTGGGCCTGGCCCAGCACGGCTTCGGCTTCCTTGCCGGTGATGCCCTTGGCGCGCAGGTCGACCAGCATGACGTGGCTTTCGGTGCGGCCGGAAACGATGCGCAGGCCGCGCTTGACCAGCGTGTCGGCCAGCACCTTGGCGTTCTTGACCACTTGCTGCGCGTAGTCCTTGAATTCCGGAGCCAGCGCTTCCTTGAAGGCCACGGCCTTGCCGGCGATGACGTGCATCAGCGGGCCGCCCTGGATGCCGGGGAAGATCGCCGAGTTGATGATCTTCTCGTGCTCGGCCTTCATCATGATGACGCCGCCGCGCGGACCCCGCAGCGACTTGTGCGTGGTCGAGGTGACGAAGTCGGCATGCGGAACCGGGTTGGGGTAGGCGCCGCCGGCGACCAGGCCCGCGTAGTGGGCGATGTCGACCATGAACAGCGCGCCGTTTTCACGGGCGATGCGGCCCATGCGCTCGAAATCGATGTGCAGCGCGTAGGCCGAGGCGCCGGCCACGATCAGCTTGGGCTTGTGTTCCTTGGCCAGCTTTTCGACCTGGTCGTAGTTCAGCACTTCGTTTTCGTCCAGGCCGTACGAGATGAAGTTGTACAGCTTGCCCGAGGCGTTGACCGACGCGCCGTGCGTCAGGTGGCCGCCTTCGGCCAGGCTCATGCCCAGCACGGTGTCGCCCGGCTTGAGCACGGCCATGTACACGCCCTGGTTGGCCTGCGAGCCCGAGTTGGGCTGCACGTTGGCGGCTTCGGCGCCGAAGATCTGCTTCAGGCGATCGATGGCCAGTTGCTCGACCACGTCCACGTATTCGCAACCGCCGTAGTAGCGCTTGCCGGGATAGCCTTCGGCGTACTTGTTCGTGAGCTGCGTGCCCTGGGCTTCCATGACGGCCGGGCTGGCGTAGTTCTCGGACGCGATCAGCTCGATGTGCTGTTCCTGGCGCACGTCTTCTTTCTGGACGGCGGCCCAGACATCCGGGTCAGCCTTGGACAGGGTGAGGTTGCGGTCAAACATGACGGAGGGTTCCTGAGGCAGTAGAAGAGAAAAAACCGGGGAAAGGCTGGCCGGGGTAAACCCGGAGAATGGCGCTTAGTTTACCGCGTCGGGCGCGCGGAATTGCCCCCTATCTTCCAGCAATCGGCGCAAAATGCCATGCACGGGCGCGAAAACCACGCGCGCCAGTCCGCCCCCTGAAACCGGCTTCAAGCCGCCTTGAGCAACTTTCATGCAAACTGCCACCCTCCTCACCTACTCGCTGGTAGCCGCCGTCAGCGTGGTCAGCCCCGGCCCCGCCACCATGCTCGCCATCCGCAATGGCGCGGCGGGCGGCGTGCGCGCCGTGCTGCCGTCGACGCTGGGGAACGTGACGGGCCTGTTCCTGCTGTCCGCCGCTGCCATGCTGGGGCTGGGCGTGGTGCTGCAATCGTCGGCGCTGCTGTTCACGCTGGTGAAAGTCGCGGGCGCGGCCTATCTGCTCTACATCGGTCTGCGCCATCTGCTTGGCCGCTCGAATATCGCACCGCCGCCCGAACAGGCCGCGCAACTGGCGCCGCGCCGCGCCAGCCGCCTGTACCTTGAAGCGGCGCTGGTGGCGACGATGAACCCCAAGCCCATCCTGTTCTTCACCGCGCTGTTCCCGCAATTCCTGGCCGCGAGCGAGCCGCTGCTGCCGCAGTTCTTCATCCTGACGGGCATCTTCATGGGCATGTCGCTGGTCTCGCTGCTGGCCTATGGCGCGCTGGCCCATCGCGCGCGGCGGCTGCTGCGCCAGCCGCGCATCGTGACCTGGCTCAACCGGCTGGTAGGCTCGATCTTCGTGGGCTTCGGCGTGGCGTTGCTGCGCTTGAAACGCGCGGCGGGCTGATACGCGCGGATGGGCTGCCGGCCCAGGCCTTGACCAGACCGACAACCGCGGCCGCAATGAAGCGCCCAATTGAAAACGCCCTGCCGCCGGACGGATCCGACGACAGGGCGTGATCGGCCCGCGCGGGGCGTCAGGAGGCCGAGGTGGCCCCGATCTGCCTGGGCGCCAGTGCCGGGTTGAGCGTGTAGGTGCCGGTCAGCGAAGCCTGGGCCAGCACATGCTTCTGGATCGCGCGCAGCGCGTCCTCGCCCGTGAAGGGCCCTTGCAGGCCCAGCGTGGCCACGTCCAGCGCATACAGCGTGAACACGTAGCGGTGGACCAGCGCGTCGTTCCAGGGCGGGCACGGGCCGTCATAGCCGAAATAGTCGCCGCTCATGTCGTGGTCGCTGGCGAACCAGGACGTGTAGGAATTGACGCCCTGGCGCGCGCCCAGCGGCGCCAGCGGGCCGCCCTTGCCGCGCGGCGTGATGCCGTTGGAAAAGGCGCCCTCGTCGATTTCGCGCAGGTCGGCCGCCAGGTCCACCAGCACCCAGTGGAAGAAATCCACGCGCGGCAGGCTGGCGGGCACTTCGCGGCCCTCCTGGTTGACGTCGTCAGGAACTGACGGCACGTCCGGGTCGTGGCAGATCAGCGCGAAGGACTGCGTGCCGGCCGGCGCGTCGTCCCAGGAGAACTGCGGATTGAAGTTATCGGCCAGCGCGACGTGCGATTGCGCGTCGATCCTGCCGAAGGCGTAGCGCTCGGGAATCGACTCGGTATCGGAAAAGGACAAACTCAATAGCTTCATGTCGTGCTCCTCAATGTGCCGCAAGGGACGCCCGGGTCCTCGGCCCTGACTCCCAGCGTATCAAATCTCCGCAGCCACCGGATCAAGCGATCTTCGCAAAATCACGACTTCACGGTAACACGGGCGAATTTGCGCTTGCCTACCTGCACCACGTAAGTGCCGGCGGGCAATTGCAACGATTTGTCCTCGACGCGGTCGCCGTCCACCCGCACGCCGCCCTGCTCCACATTGCGCTGGGCCTCGGAGCCCGACGCCACCAGGCCGGCCTCGCGCAGCAGCTTCAGGATGCCCACCGGCGCGCCGGCGACATTCACTTCGGGAATGTCGTCCGGAATGGCGCCGTCGCGGAAACGCGCCTCGAAGGAAGCCAGCGCCTCGTCGGCCGCGCGGGCCGAATGGAAGCGGGTGATGATTTCCTGGGCCAGCAGGACCTTGGCGTCGCGCGGATTGCGGCCGGCCTCGGTCTCGGCCTTGAGCGCGGCGATGTCTTCCAGCGAACGGAACGACAGCAGCTCGAAGTAGCGCCACATCAGCGTGTCGGAGATCGACATGAGCTTGCCGAACATCGAATCCGGCGACTCCGAAATGCCGATGTAATTGCCCTTGGACTTGGACATCTTTTCGACGCCATCCGTCCCCACCAACAGCGGCATGGTCAGGATGCACTGCGGTTCCTGGCCATATTCCTTCTGCAGCTCGCGTCCGACCAGCAGGTTGAACTTCTGATCGGTGCCCCCCAGCTCCAGATCGGACTTCAGCGCCACCGAGTCATAGCCCTGCATCAGCGGATACAGGAATTCATGCACCGAGATCGGCACGCCGCCCTTGAAGCGCTTGGTGAAGTCCTCGCGCTCCATCATGCGCGCCACCGTGTAACGCGAGGCCAGCTGGATCATGCCGCGCGCGCCCAGCGGGTCACACCACTCGGAGTTGTAACGGATCTCGGTCTTGGCCGGATCCAGCACCAGACTGGCCTGCGCGTAGTAGGTCTTGGCGTTGGCCTCGATCTGCTCGCGGGTCAGCGGCGGACGGGTGCTGTTGCGGCCGCTGGGATCGCCGATGGTCGAGGTGAAGTCGCCGATCAGGAAGATGACCGTGTGGCCCAGGTCCTGCAGCTGGCGCATCTTGTTCAGCACCACCGTGTGGCCCAGGTGGATGTCCGGCGCGGTCGGATCCAGCCCCAGCTTGATCCGCAGCGGCACGCCGGTGGCGCGGCTGCGGGCCAGCTTGCGGGCGAATTCCGATTCGACCAGCAGTTCGTCGCAGCCGCGCTTGGCGATGCGCAGGTCGGCTTCGACTTCGGGAGTGATGGGGGCTTCTGCGATGGGGGCTTCTGAGGAGGACATTTCCGGGGGGACCAAGACGGCTTCGGCCGATAAAAAGGTGTAAAAAGTGACGAAAACTATCGAAAATTCTAGCTGAATCAGCTAGGATACCGCCCTAATCATACGCAACTGTCATATATACGCAGTTGTCGTCCGGTCTGTCACCTGCTGTTCACAAGTTGCGCCCCGCGCCAGCCCTTGCCCCGGATAACGTGGCGCGCGGGGGCCGTTCGTGTCACGCACCCTGCGAGTCCCAGCTACCTGAGAGGGTTTCTTCACGATGAATCGTGGCCTCCACGACATTGCGAACCGCTTCAAGCGCAAAACCGCAGCGTCGCCCTCGCCTGTCGAGCCCAAGCCGCGCTCCGGGATTGTCAGCCGCACTCTGCTGGTCACCGCGATCGGCCTGTTCGCCGGCGCTGCCGCGCTGGGCATGGTGCAGCATCCCGATCGCTCCGACATCCCCTCCGCCCGCATCATCCAGAGCGTCCTGCCCCTGACCGCCGAACAGGTCGAGGTCAGCACCCCGAGCGCCGCGCCGTACATCAGCGAAACCCGCATCCGCGCGGGCGACACGCTGGCCGCGGTGCTGCAGCGCCTGGAGCTGGACGCGCCGGAGCTGCAGACCTTCCTCACCCACGACGCCAGCGCCCGCAGCATCTACAAGCTCTATCCGGGCCGCTCGGTCCAGGCGGCGACCGATGAAGACGGCAACCTGATCTGGCTGCGCTACATCCACACGCCCGGCAACGAGACCGACGGCCAGGTCGTCACCCGCATGCTGCACGTGGCTCCGGCCGGCAACAGCTACAAGGCCGAGGAAATCACCGAGAGCACCGATCGCCAGACCCGCGTCGCGGTCGGCACGATCCGCTCCTCGCTGTTCGGCGCCACCGATGCTGCCGGCATCCCCGATTCCGTCACGCTGCAGATGGCCGACATCCTCAGCGCCAAGATCGACTTCCTGCGTGACCTGCGCCAGGGCGACCAGTTCCGCGTGGTCTACGAAGTGCGCTCGCACGACGGCCGCTACGCCGGCGCCGGACGCGTGCTGGCGCTGGAGTTCATCAACGGCGAGAAGACCCACAGCGCCGTCTGGTTCAGCCCCGATGGCAAGACCGGCTCCTACTACGATTTCGAAGGCACCAGCCTGCGCGGCGCGTTCCTGCGCACCGCCCTGAAGTTCAGCCGCATCAGCTCGACCTTCGGCATGCGCATGCACCCCATCCACAAGACCTGGACGGGACACAAGGGCGTGGACTACGCCGCGCCCTCGGGCACGCCGATCCACTCCACGGCCGACGGCACGGTGGAGTTCTCGGGCTGGCAGAACGGCTACGGCAACGTGGTCATCGTCAAGCACCACGGCAAGTACTCGACGCTGTACGCCCACCAGAGCCGCATCGCCGAAGGCATCACCAAGGGCTCCAAGATTTCCCAGGGCCAGCTGCTTGGTTACGTGGGCGCGACCGGCTGGGCCACCGGCCCGCACCTGCACTACGAATTCCGCGTGGACAACCAGCCCATCGACCCGCTGTCGGTGGACCTGCCCGTGGCCCGCACGCTGGAGCCCGCGGAAATCCGCGCCTTCAAGCAGGCCGTGGCGCCTTACCAGCAGCAGATCCAGCTGCTGACGGAATTCCAGCAGACCCTGCCCGACGCGCTGACCAACGTGGCCAGCCGCTGAGCGCGCGGACATGAGCGCTTCCGGCGGCCCGCGCGATTCCCAGCCCGGCCGCCCCGCCCCCGGACTCTATATCGGCTTGATGTCGGGCACCAGCGTCGACGGCGTCGACGGTGTGCTTGCCCGACTGGCCCACGGCCAGCCGCCGCAGGTGCTGGCCAGCGCCAGCCTGGACATGCCCGCCGCCCTGCGCGCCGAGCTGCTGGCGCTGAACCAGTCCGGCGCCGACGAACTGGCGCGCGCCGCGCTGGCGGCCAATGCGCTGGCCCGTCTCTATGCCGACACGGCCGCCCGCCTGCTCGACGCATCCGGCGTCGCGCCACGCGATGTGATCGCCATCGGCGCGCACGGACAGACCGTGCGGCACCGACCCGACAGCGGCTATACCGTGCAATTGAACGCCCCGGCGCTGCTGGCAGAGCTGAGCGGCATCGACGTGGTGGCCGACTTCCGCAGCCGCGACGTGGCCGCGGGCGGCCAGGGCGCGCCGCTGGTGCCGCCCTTCCATGCCGCGATCTTCGGCGCGCCACAGGCGCGCGCGGTGCTGAACCTCGGCGGCATCGCCAACGTCACCCTGCTGGCGCCCGGCGCGCCGGTGCGCGGCTTCGACACCGGCCCCGCCAATGTGCTGCTGGACGGATGGTGCCAGCGCCACCTGAACCAGCCCTTTGACGCCGACGGCCGCTGGGCGGCCAGCGGCAAGGTGCTGGCGCCGCTGCTCGAGGCGCTGATCGCGGGCGAACCGTGGTTCGCCCTGCCGCCGCCCAAGTCCACCGGGCGCGACCTGTTCAACATGCGCTGGCTGGACGACCGGCTGGCGGCCAGCGACGGCCCGCGCCCGGCGCCTGAAGATGTGCAGGCCACGCTGCAGCGCCTGACAGCCAGGACCGTGGCCAACGCCATCGACGCCGCCGCGGCCGGCGTGACCGAGATCTATGTCTGCGGCGGCGGCGCGCGCAACGGCGCGCTGATGCGCGAACTGGCGTACTGCCTGCAACGGCCCGTCCATCCGACCGATGCGCTCGGCGTGCCGGCCCAGCAGGTCGAGGCGCTGGCCTTCGCCTGGCTGGCGCACAGCTTCACGGAACGCCGGCCCGCCGGCCTGCCCGACGTGACCGGCGCGCGCGCGCCCCGCATCCTGGGCGCGCTCTATCCAGCCTGATTGCCCAAAACAAAAAACCCTTCGGCAAGCCGAAGGGTTTTTCGTGAGCCGACGCTCAGGGCGCGATCAGACCGAGAACGACGAACCGCAGCCGCAAGTCGTGCTGGCGTTGGGATTGCGGATGACGAACTGCGAGCCCTCGATGTCTTCCTTGTAGTCGATCTCGGCGCCGACCAGATACTGGAAGCTCATCGGGTCGACCAGCAGCTGCACGCCAGCCTTGTCGAGCACGGTGTCGTCTTCGTTGACGACTTCATCGAAGGTGAAGCCGTACTGGAAACCCGAACAGCCGCCGCCTTGCACGAAGACGCGCAGCTTCAGCTCGGGGTTGCCTTCTTCGGCCAGCAGGTCCTTGACCTTGGCGGCCGCCGAGTCGGTAAAGACCAGGGGAGCAGGCGGCGGGGCCTGCAGGTCGACGGTTTCGGTCACTGCATTCATGGTTCACTCCTGGCCGTTGAGGCCGAATTTCGGTGAGCGGCGTCGCCACTCGTATGCTGTCACTATAGCGCAGCCCCGGGCCGGACTCAAAGTTCGAGCTTGACGCTGCGGGTCGCGCGCACCGTATCGCCTTCGAGCACGGTGATGGTCACGCTTTCGGGGACAAAACCCTCGGGCAAGGCCAGCATGCCCTGGCTACGCTGGTACTGATCGAACTGCAAGGCCAGTCCGGCGGCGACGCCTTCCGGCGCCGGCGTCGTTTCCGACTTGACCTGCATGGGCGCGAGTTCGACGGTCACGGTCTCGCCCTTGAGCGTGCCGACCGCCTGGAAGCGCAGCGCGCCCGAAAACGGCGCGCCGCCATTGCGGCCGCTGCGCATCAGCAGCACCTTGTAGCGCAGGCCCTGCCCGGCGCGCTCCACCTGCGCGCCGCGTATATCGACCGAGCCTTCCGGTCCGGGCGGCAGCAGCTGCTCATAGAACGCCAACTGGTCGCGCACGCGACCGACCTCGGCCTGGGCCGCGCGCAACTGCGTTTCCAGCTCCTGCCGCGCGGCGCGCTCGATCACCAGTTCGCCATCGGCCGCGTCCAGCTGGCCCTGGGTGAAGCGCAGCTGCGTGCGCTGCTGGCGCATCGCTTCTTCCTGCGCGCCGCTCGGCACGGGATCCGAGGCCGCCGCCGCGCCCGCGCGCGCCTGGTGGCGGACATAGAGACTGGTTCCCGCGACGCCCAGCGCCACGCCTAGCGCGAGCGCGATGCCGAAGCGCGCCAGTCCGCGAAGACGGCGCGGTTGCGGAGCGATGGGAGAATCGTTGGACATGGCACTCGAAAGGGCGGCACGCCGCCCTTCCGGCAAGGCATCAGGGCAGGATCGCGACCTGATCCAGGCCGGTGGATTCCGCGAAGCCGAACATCAGGTTCATGTTCTGCACCGCCTGGCCGGCGGCGCCCTTGACCAGGTTGTCCTGCACCACCATCACGATCAGCTGGTCGCCATTGCCCGGGCGCGACAGCGCGATGCGCAGGTTGTTGGACGCGCGCACCGAGCGGGTTTCCGGCAGGCTGCCGGCCGGCATCACATCGACGAAGGCCTCGTCGGCATAGCGCTGCTCGAACAGGGCCTGGAAGTCCGTGTCGCGCGCCTCGGGCAGGATGCGGGCGTAGATGGTGGAGTACATGCCACGGATCATGGGCACCAGGTGCGGCACGAAGGTCAGGCCGACCTTGGCGCCGGCGATCTTCTCCAGCTGCGAAACGATTTCCGGATGATGGCGGTGGCCCGCCACGCCGTAGGCCTTGAAGTTGTCGGAAGCCTCGGAGAACAGCGAGCCCACCTCCGCCTTGCGGCCGGCGCCGGACACGCCCGACTTGCAGTCGGCGATCAGGGTCTGCGCATCGATCAGTTTCTTGCCGCCTTCCAGCAGCGGGGCCAGACCCAGCAGCACCGTGGTCGGGTAGCAGCCCGGGTTGCCGATCACGCGGGCCTTGGAGATGGCTTCACGGTTCAGCTCGACCAGGCCGTACTGGGACTCGGCCAGCACTTCCGGGCAGGTATGGGGAATCTTGTACCAGCGCTCGAACGTGGGGATGTCCTGCAGGCGGAAATCGGCAGCCAGGTCGATCACGCGGGTGCCGGCGGCAATCAGCTCGGGCGCCTGCGCCATGGCCACGCCATGGGGCGTGGCGAAGAACACAACGTCGCAATCGGTCAGCGAGGCCTTTTCCGGCGCGGAGAAAGCGATCTTCACGCGGCCGCGCAGATTCGGGTACATATCGGCCACCGGCAGCCCGTCTTCCTTGCGGGACGTGATGGCGGTCAATTCCACATTCGGGTGCTGCGACAGCAGGCGCAGCAGCTCGACGCCGGTGTAGCCGGTGCCGCCGACGATGCCAACCTTGATACGGGTGTTCGATGCTTGGGCCATGATGGATATGAACTCTACGTGGAACGAAACGTGATTGTATCGCCCGAAAATTGCGGGCAGGCGGAGCGGCGGCCCCAAATGAAAAAAGCCCGCCGTAGCGGGCTTTTTTCTGCAGGCATCAGCGCTTGCTGAACTGCTTGCGACGACGGGCCTTGCGGAAGCCGACCTTCTTGCGTTCGACTTCGCGGGCATCGCGGGTCACGAAACCAGCTTGCGACAGCGCGGGCTTCAGGGTCGCGTCGTAGTCGATCAGGGCACGCGTGATGCCGTGACGGACTGCGCCGGCCTGGCCGGTTTCACCGCCGCCGTGCACGTTGACCTTGATGTCGAACGATTCCAGGTGGCCGGTCAGTTCCAGCGGCTGGCGCACGACCATGCGGCCGGTTTCACGAGCGAAGAACTCGTCGACGGGCTTGCCGTTGACGACGATCTTGCCGGTGCCCTTCTTGATGAAAACGCGAGCCACCGAGGTTTTGCGACGGCCGGTTCCGTAGTTCCAGTTACCGATCATGGCGTTTCCTTAGATATCCAGCGTCTTGGGCTGCTGGGCGGTGTGCGGGTGCTCGGCACCGGCGTACACCTTCAGTTTCTTGATCATCGCGTAGCCCAGCGGACCCTTGGGCAGCATGCCCTTGACAGCCTTCTGGATGGCGCGGCCGGGAAAACGCTCTTGCATTTTCTCGAAGTTCGTTTCGCGGATACCGCCCGGGTACGTGGTGTGGCGGAAGTACTTCTTGTCCTTCGCCTTCGTGCCGGTAACGACGATATCGGAAGCGTTGATGATGACGATGTAATCGCCGGTATCAACGTGCGGCGTGAATTCAGGTTTGTGCTTGCCACGCAGACGACGTGCGACTTCGCTGGCCACACGACCGAGGACTTTGCCCTTGGCGTCGATCACAAACCAGTCACGTTGGACTTCATGCGGCTTGGCCACAAAGGTCTTCATGATGGTTCCTAAGAAGAAAAATGATTCCGCCGGCGGGCGTATCCCTGCCAGCGCTTCCTTCCCCCGACTAGGCCGTGATTCCCGATAAAACCGTGGAATTTCAAGCCTCTATCAGCGTCCCGCCTAAGCGTTATTACCCGCCCGTGCAATAGCCAAAATGAGGGAAAGCCTGTGATTCTAACACAGCTGCTCAAAAAATGGGCAATCAGGGAGCCAACGGCCTTCTGCATCCGCCTCCGCCCTCGCCGGGACTGCCCGCGGGGGCAGCCAAATAAAGGGGCTTCAGATAAAAGGGACAAACTCCACCGGACGGAATGCCCGCATGGCGATGCCTGCCCTGGCTGGCGGTAGACATCCTGCCAGGCGACGACCGGCGCGCGCGATCTGAACCGCGCGCGCCCCGGCAAGATCCGGTCAGGCGCCCAGGTAGGCTTCCAGCACCCGAGGATGGCCCAGCAGCTCGCGGCCGGTGCCGCTCAGCGCCATGGCGCCGTTTTCCAGCACATAGCCGTGCTGGGCAATCTTCAGCGCCTGGCGCACGTTCTGCTCGACCAGGAACAGGGTCAGGCCATCGGCATTGATGGCGCGCAGCGAACGGAAGATCTCCTGCACCACGATGGGCGCCAGGCCCATCGACGGCTCGTCCAGCAGCAGCAGGCGCGGCTTGGCCATCAGCGCGCGGCCGATGGCCAGCATCTGCTGCTCGCCGCCGGACAGGTTGCCGGCCATGCCGTTGATCCGCTCCTTCAGGCGCGGGAACAGATTGAAGACATACTCCAGGTCCGATCCCACGTTCTTCAGACCGCGTCGGTAGGCGCCCAGCTCCAGGTTCTCCAGCACCGTCATGGTGGTGAGGATGGCCCGGCCTTCCGGCACCTGCACGATGCCGCGCGCGACCAGCTGGTGCGGCGGCAGGTTGGTGATGTCCTCGCCCTCGAAGCTGATGCGGCCGCTCGCCTTGGGCAGCAGCCCGGACAGCGCCAGCAGCGTGGTGGACTTGCCGGCGCCGTTGGCGCCGACCAGGGCGGTGATTTCCTTGGCGTTCAGGTCCAGGTCGATGCCGCGAACGGCTTCGATGTGGCCATAGTTGACCTCGAGTCCGCGGACTTCCAGCATTGCGCTCATTTTGCGGCCTCCGCGTGTTCGGCGTCTTCGTCGTCTTCGCGGCCCAGGTAGGCCTCGATGACCTGCTCGTTGTTGCGGATCTCTTCAGGCCCGCCGCAGGCAATGATCTTGCCGAAGTTCAGCACCGCGATCTGTTCGCACAGCCCCATGACGAAGCGCATGTCGTGCTCGATCATGAGAATGGTGTAGCCGCGTTCGCGGATCGCCAGGATCTCGCGCATGAGCTCGGCGCGTTCGCCGGTGTTCATGCCCGCGACCGGCTCGTCCAGCAACAGCAGCTTGGGCTCGGTGGCCAGCGCGCGCGCCAGCTCCAGCCGGCGCTGTTCGCCGTAGGACAGATTGTCGGCCAGGTCATTGGCCTTGTGGTCCAGGCGCATCCAGGTCAGCAGCTCGTGGGCGCGCTCGCGGGCCCGCTTCTCGTGCTCGCGGAACCCCGGCAGGCCCAGCAGCAGGCTGGGGAAGCCGTAGTTCATGTGACGATAGGCGCCGACCACCACGTTTTCCAGCAGCGTCATCTCCTTGAACAGGCGGATGTTCTGGAACGTGCGGGCGATGCCCATGCGCGTGATCTGGTGCGGCGCGCGGCGCAGCAGGCTGTCGCCGTTGAACGTGATGGCGCCGCCGCTGGGCGGCAGCAGGCCGGTGATCAGGTTGAACACCGTGGTCTTGCCGGCGCCGTTCGGGCCGATCAGGCCATAGATGCTGCCCTGGGGCACGGACAGGTTGACGTCATGCAGCACGTGCAGGCCGCCGAAACTCTTGGAGACGGAGGAAAGCTCAAGCATGGCGCTTGCCTCCCTGACGCATCCAGCGCTTGAAGCGCGCCGGATCCCAGATGCCTTGCGGCAGGAACAACACGATCACCACCAGGATCACTCCGTTGACGACCAGGCGGAAATCCGCGAAGCCGCGCAGCATCTCGGGCAGCACCGTGATGATGAAGCTGCCCAGCACCGGGCCCGCCAGGCCGCCGATGCCGCCCAGGATCGCCATGGTCAGGATTTCCACGCCACGGTCGAAGCCGTATTCGTTGGGTCCGATGAAAAAGGTCAGGTGGGCGTTCAGCGCGCCCGCCAGGCCGGCGATCATGGCGCCCGCCACGAATGCCAGCATCTTGTTGGCGCGCACGTCGATGCCCATCAGGCCGGCGGCGGTTTCGTCGCCGCGGATGGCGTCGAAGGCGCGGCCGATCTTGGACACGCGCACGCGCCACAGCACGAACAGCACGATGACGACCGCCAGGATCACATGCCACCACTGGGTCAGCTGCGGGATGCCGTTAAGGCCCAGCGCGCCGCCGGTGATGGACTCGGTGTTCAGCACGGTCACGCGCACCACCTCGCCGAAACCCAGCGTCGCCATGGCCAGATAGACCCCGGACAGCCGCAAGGTGGGCAGGCCGATCAGCGCCGCCACCAGGGCCGGCGCCAGCATGCCGCCGGCCAGCGCCACCGGGAACGAGGCGTCGTAGTTCATGGTGAGCAAGGCGGCGGCGTAGGCGCCGATGCCCATGAAGGCCGCATTGGCCATGGCCAGCATGCCGCAGGCCAGCGTCAGCCAGATGGACAGGGCCAGCAGGGCATTGGTGCCCAGCGTCAGCACCAGGTTGCCGTAAATGGCCCAGAAGTTTTCGAATCCGCTCATCACACTCACGCCTTGCGTTGAACCACTTTGCCGAACAGGCCCTGCGGACGCACCAGCAGGATCAGGAACAGCAGGCCGAATGCCACCGCATCGCGCATGGTGGAGCCGATATAGGCCACCGACAGCACCTCGGCGAAGCCCAGGAACAGGCCGCCCAGCATGGCGCCGCGGATGTCGCCCATGCCGCCCAGGATGATGACCGCGATGCCCTTGTGCAGCATGGGCTGACCCATGAGCGGGAAGAGCGCGTTCGAGTACAGCCCGATCAGCACACCGGCCACGCCGCCCAGCGCCGCGGCGGCGAACGAGGTGGTGATGAACAGTTTTTCAACGTTGATACCCAGCAGCCAGGCGGCCTTGGGCGATTCGGCAATGGCGCGCAGCGCGCGGCCGAACTGCGTGCGGCGCATGACGAACATCAGCACGGCCATCAGCGCGAAGGACATGAAGATGATGCCCAGCTCGATCACCGTCAGGTGCAGGCCGGCGACCTCGATCACTTCCTCGGGCACGGTGCCGTGCGGGAAGCGCAGGTTGCTGGCGCCGAAGATGCCCTGCGCGGCGTTGTTCAGGATGATGCCCACGCCGATGGTGGCGATCATGGGAATCAGGTGGGGCGCGTTGCGCTTGCGCAGCGGCTTGAGCACCAGGTAGTCGATGATGACGCCGGTCAGGCCCGCGACGAGAAAGGCCGCCGCCAGTCCCGCCCACAGCGGCAGGGCCAGGTTCTGCACCACGGTCAGCGCCGCGTAGGCCCCCACCATGAAAACCGCGCCATGCGCCAGATTGATGACCCCGAGCACGCCGAAGACCAGCGTGAAGCCCAGTGCGAACAGGGCGTAGACGCAGCCCAGCGACAAGGCGTTGACGAATTGTTGTTCCAACATGATTGGACGTTCCAGATAAAACCGAAAGGACCGCCGCGCCGCGCTGATGGCGCGGGCCTGCGCCCCGCGGACGCGCTTCTGCTTGAAGCGCTCCCGCGACAAGGAAATGCTCCCGCGCCGCTTGCGCCGCGCGGGCCTGCTGCCCCCGAGGGATGTTCTTGTCTTGGGGCGGCCCTGCTATGAAAAGCGCCTGGCGCACGCCCCGTCCAGGCCGCGCGCCAGGCGCATCCCCCACAGGGGGACGCGTGCCGATTACTTCTCGATGACGTACTTGCCGTCCTTGGTCACGCTGACGATCGGCGCCTGGTCGGCGTCATAGCCAGCGGGCTTGCCGGCGCGGTCGTTGGCCTGGCGGAACTTGAAGGCACCGGTGGCGCCGGTCCACTGCACCGACGGCAGCGCATCGCGCAGGGCCGTGCGGTCCTTGGGCAGGTCGCCGCTGATCTTGGTGTTCTTCAGGGCCTGGGCGACGATGTACATGGCGTCGTACGACTGGGCCGCGAACTGGTCGGGCGCGCCGTTGAACTTGGCCTTGTAGGCGTCGATGAACTTCACGTTCTCGGCTGACTTGTTCTCGATGGACCAGGGGCTGCCGATCCACAGGTTGTTCGACGCGCCGCCAGGAGCCAGATCGAAGATCTTGACCGAGTTCATGCCGTTGCCGCCGATGACCGGCAGGTTGATGCCGAGCTGGCGGGCCTGCACCATGATCGGGGCGCCTTCGGCCAGCAGGGCCGACAGCACGATGGCGTCGGGATTGGTGCCCTTGATCTTGGTCAGCTGGGCCTTGAAGTCCACGTCGCCCTTGGCGAAGGTCTCGGTCGTGGTGACCGGGATCTTCTGGTCTTCCAGGGCCTTCTTGAAGTTGTCGTAGCCGCTCTTGGTGAAGACGTCGTCGTTGCCGTAGAGCACCGCCACGTTCTTCAGGCCGGTCTTGGCCTTGACGGTGGAGATGGTGGCCGGCAGCACGTCGGCTTCGGTGACCGAGTTGCGGAACACGTAATTGCCGATGGAGGTGATGCCGTCGGCGGTGTTGGAGGTGCCGAAGACGACCGTCTTGGCGGCCTGGGCGATCGGGTCGGCGGCCTGGGCCGAGTTCGACAGCGTCGGGCCGAAGACCATCAGGACGTTGTCCTTGAAGATCAGCTTCTTGAAGACGTTGATGGCTTCTTCCTTCTTGCCCTGTTCGTCCTCGATCACCAGCACGACCTTGTTGCCGTTGATGCCGCCGGCGGCGTTGATTTCATCGGCAGCCAGCTGGAAGCCGTTGCGGATCGACGCGCCGTACTGGGCGGCGCCGCCCGACAGGGCCTCGGCCACGCCCAGCTTGAGGTCGGCCGCGTGGGCAGCCGGAACGACACCGGCCGCGATCAGCGCGGCCAGCAACTTCTTGGTCTTCGATTGCATGGTTGATACCACCCTAAAGTCTGTCTCGGAATGTTTGGTAATCCGGGTCGGCCAAGCCTGCCGGATTGACGGCGGTTGCCGCTCGAAGGCGGCGCGTTCGCGCGTCAAGACCCGGCATATTACTCCTTTTGTATCAGGCCGAAACTTGAATGCCGTTCAACAAAAGGCGCCAAACCGCCCGATTTCTAGTCAAAAACCAGGGGAAATCAGTGAAAACCCCACTCCTTGCCGAATGCCATTCGGCACCGGCCTCCTGCTCAGCTCCTGGCCGACAGCGCCACGCCCAGGTACTGGCCGTAGGCGCCTTCGGTCAGGCGGAACCAGGGCATCTCGCTGTCGCGAAAACCCATGTAGCTGCTGTGCAGCGCCTTGAAGGCCGGGTCCTTGTCGCCCAGTTCCTTGTAGAGCTGCTGCGTGGCCTCGAAGGCCGCATCCATGATCGAGCGGGAAAAGGCGCGCAACTGCGCGCCATTGGCCGTCAACTGCGCCAGGGCGCCGGGATTGCGCGCGTCGTAGCGGGCCGCGGTGGCGGCGTGCGCGGCGCGGGCGGCGGCCTCGACCACCGACTGGTAGTTCTTGGGCAGCTTGCTCCAGGCCTCGTCATTGATATAGAGCGACAGCTGGCCGCTGCCAGCCCACCAGCCCGGCCCGTAATAGAACTTGGCAAACTTGTTCAGCCCGAGCTTGCTGTCATCGTAGGCGCCGGAGCCGGCCACGGCCTCCAGGCCGTCCTTCTCGGCCGCCTGCGCCAGCTCGGCCAGCGCCGCCTGCTGCGGCGCCACGCCCAGGCGGGCCAGCACGTCGGCGGCCAGGCCGTCCACGCGCATCTTCAGGCCCTTCAGGTCGCCCACGCGCTTGACCTCTTTCCTGAACCAGCCGCCCATCTGGCCGCCGGTATTGCCCAGCGGGAAGTTGACGGCCTTCAGGGGCTTGAACAGCTCGCGGGTCAGGCGCAAGCCCTCGCCTTCCATCATCCAGGCGTCCATCTGGCGCGCGGTCAGGCCGAAAGGCATGCCGGCATCGAAGCAAAAGGCGGGATTGCGCGCGTGCAGCAGCGCGGAAGAGGCGTGGGCGCATTCGACCTTGCCGGCGCCGACAGCGTCGACCAGCTCGGCCGCTGGCGCGACCTCGCCCTCGGGCAGGTGGCGGATGCTGAACTTGCCGCCGGTGGATTCGGAAACGAACTTGCAGAAGGTCTCGCCCGCGCCGAAGCGCAGGTCCAGGGCGCTGGGGAAACCGGAGGCCAGGCGCCACTTCAGCGACGGCGAATCCTGGGCATATGCCGGCGCGGCGATGGCCGCGCCCGTTGCCACGGCGCCGAGCCCCGCCTGTTTCAAGAATGAACGTCGTTGCATCTCTTGCTCCTTCTTTACAGCAACACCAGGGACTTCCAGCAATACCCGCCGGATATTACACGCTGGCGGGGTCAGGGATTGCTAGAGGAATTCCCGAGCAGGTAAGGGATTGCAAAGGCGCGACGGCACGGACGGCCGGGCAAGGCGGCGTTGGCCGGGGCAACGCCCCGGCCGGGGGGATCGGATCAGACGCCGGCGATGGCCATCTGCTCGATCAGGATCGAGCCCGTGGTCTTGGTGCCGCGCGAGATGACGTCGGCGCCCACCGCCACGATCTGGCGGAACATGTCGTTCAGGTTGCCGGCGATGGTCACTTCCTGCACCGCGTGCTGGATCTTGCCGTTCTCGACCCAGTAGCCGAACGCGCCGCGCGAATAGTCGCCGGAGACGTAGTTCACGCCCTGCCCGATCAGCTCGGTGACCAGGAAGCCCGTGCCCATCTTGCGCAGCATGGCTTCGAAATCGTCGCCGGCCTTGGTCTGGATGGAGCTGAAGGTCAGGTTGTGCGAGCCGCCAGCGTTGCCGGTGGTGGTCATGCCGAGCTTGCGGGCCGTGTACGAGGACAGGAAATAGCCTTCCAGCACGCCGGCCGTCACCACGCTGCGCTTGCGCGTGCGCACGCCTTCGTCATCGAACGGCGAGCTGCCCATGGCGCCGCGCACGTGCGGATCCTCGGTCAGGTTGATGTGCGACGGGAAGATCGGCTTGCCCAGGGCGTCGAGCAGGAAGCTGGCCTTGCGGTACAGCGCGCCGCCGTTGGCCGCCTGCGTCAGGGCGCCGACCAGGCCCAGGGCCAGCGGCGCCTCGAACAGCACCGGGAACTTGCCGGTGCGGATACGGCGGGCGGACAGGCGCGACAGCGTGCGCTCGGCGGCGTAGCGGCCCACGGCCTCGGGCGA
Organism: Achromobacter sp. 1011811831; assembly: GCF_059760905.1. Taxonomy (NCBI): domain Bacteria; kingdom Pseudomonadati; phylum Pseudomonadota; class Betaproteobacteria; order Burkholderiales; family Alcaligenaceae; genus Achromobacter; species Achromobacter sp. 1011811831. Next base: position 55,471 of record NZ_JCBANG010000002.1, on the reverse strand, counting down.
GGCCAGGCGGGCCGGGTCGCGCTCGGACGTGTACCAGTAGTCGCGCTGCATGCCATTGCCGCGGCCGGCGATCGGCGCCACCGACAGGCTGTGGCGCGAATAGGCGTAGCCGCCCAGGAAGCCACGGGTATTGCCCATGACGAACTGGCCTTCGTAGGTGCCCACCGAGGCGCCATCGGTATTGGTGATGCGGGCATCGACCTCGCGGGCGGCGCGCTCGGCGCGCAGGGCCAGCTCGGCCGCCTCTTCGGTGGACACCGGCCAGGCGTGGTGCAGGTCCAGGTCGGGGAATTCGGTGGCCAGCTGGTCGGCGTCGGGCAGGCCGGCGGCCGGGTCGGCGGCGGTGTGACGGGCGATGTGCCAGGCCGCTTCCACCGTCTGGCGCAGCGCCGCCTCGGAAAAGTCGGAGGTCGAGGCCGAGCCGCGGCTCTGGCCGGCGTAGACCGTCAGGTCCAGTGAGCGGTCGCGGGTCTGCTCGACGGTTTCGATGTCGTTCTTGCGCACCGAGACCGACAGGCCCAGGCTCTCGGAGACTTCAGCCGCCGCGTCCGAGGCGCCGATCTGGCGCGCGTAGGCGAGGGTTTGCTCGACGAGTTCGGAAAAACGCGCGTGATTTGCCGCCAGCGGCAGGGATGATGTGGGTTTGACCATTGCTGTCCAATTTGCAGAGACGGTTATCATAGCCAAGTCTGTCATTGCGCAGTTTTCCATGAATTCCCATCCCGAAGAAGAATCCGTCGACGAAGGCTACGACGAGAACGGCTACGACCGTCCCAGCAAATCCCAGATCAAGCGCGACATGCACGCGCTGCTGGACCTGGGCAAGCAGCTGATCGCCCTGTCGCCCGAACGCCTGAAACAACTGCCGCTGGCGGAACGCCTGTACGAGGCCATCCGCATGGCCCAGCGCACCACCAGCCGCGAGGGCCTGCGCCGCCAGACCCATTTCGTGGGCAAATTGATGCGCGACGCCCCCGCCGAGGAAATCCGCGCCCAGCTCGACGTCTGGGAAAACGGCTCGCGCGAGGAAACCGCCGCCATGCACCGGCTGGAGACCCTGCGCGACCGCCTGCTCGACGATGACGAGGCCCTGACCCGCCTGCTGGAGAACAATCCGCAGGCCGACGTGCAGCACCTGCGCGCCGTGATCCGGGCCGCGCGCAAGGAAAAGCAGGCCAACGCCGCCCTGCTGCAAGGCCAGGAACCGCAAAAGAAGCAGTACCGGGCGCTGTTCCAGGCGCTCAAGGCCCTCATCCACTGATTCCGCCCATGACCGCCACGACCGACCTGCTCGACTGCATCGAGATCGAAACCGCCCCCAACCCCACGCACGCCGTGATCTGGCTACACGGGCTGGGCGCCGACGGCAACGACTTCGCGCCCATCGTGCCGGAGCTGGACCTGCCGGCCGGCAGCAAGGTGCGCTTCGTGTTCCCGAACGCGCCGGTGCAGCCGGTGACCATCAACAACGGCATGGCCATGCGTTCCTGGTACGACATCCTGGTGATGGATCTGGTGCGCGTCGAGGACGGCGCCGGCATCCGCCGCTCGGAAGCCGAGATCCACAAGCTGATCGCGCGCGAGAACGCCCGCGGCATCCCCACGTCCAACATCGTGCTGGCCGGCTTCTCGCAGGGCTGCGCCATGACGCTGCACACCGGCCTGCGCCTGCCCGAGAAGCTGGCCGGCATGATGGGCCTGTCGGGCTACCTGCCGCTGCTGGACACGGCCGAGGCCGAGCGCCACGGCGCCAATGCGCGCACCCCGATCTTCCTGGCCCACGGCACCTTCGACCCGGTCGTGCCGCTGGCGCGCGCCAAGGCCACGCTGGCCGAGCTGCAGCGCCTGGGCTGCGACGTGCGCTGGCACACCTACGGCATGCCGCATTCCGTATGCGCCGAGGAAGTAGCCGACATCTCGCGCTTCCTGCGCGAAGTGCTGGGCTGAGCAAATCAACGACCGCCCCCCGGATACGCCACCTGCAGCGTAGATAGCAGGCGCTACCCCATCGAGGCCGCACGGAGCCGGCTCCGCCGGTCCGTAGCGGCGCCCCCCTGGGGGGAAGCGCGCAGCGCTTCGGGGGGGGTCCTAAACCTCGAGCCAGACCCGCCGCATGGTCGGATCTTCCGGGTCGGGATCATTGGTGAAACCCAGGCTGGTCATCAGCGCCAGCATGGGCCGGTTGGTCGACAGCACCAATCCGTCTATGTACTCCAGCCCCTGCTCGCGCGCCGCGTCGATCAGCGCCGACATCAGCTGACGCCCCAGGCCGCGGCGCTGCCAGTCGTCGCCGATCACCAGCGCGTACTCGGCGCCGCGCCCGTCCGGGTTGCGCAGATAGTGCGCGAAGCCCACCAGCACCTCTCTCGGATGGCCGCGATTGGCGGGATTGGGCACCAGCGTGGCGGCGACCAGCGCCAGTTCGCGGTGATAGTCCACCTGGGTGTAGCGCGACACCATGCGCGGCGTCAGCTCGCGCATCATCGACACGAAACGCATGTAGCGCGAGCGCTCGGACAGGCCGCGGATAAACTCCTGCAACGACTCGGCGTCCTCGGGACGGATCGGCCGCAGCACCCACGGGATGCCGTCGTTGAAGCGGCGCACCTGCACCAGCCGCGCCGGATACGGGTGGATCGCCATGTGCGGGTAACCGGCGGTCTGCGGCGTGGCGCAGCCTGGCGTTTCGGTCAGCGTCATGCGCAGTCCGCCCGCGCGCAACTGGGTTTCGCCGGCGTAGAGCGGATCGATGTCCAGCGACTCGATGTCCGGCAATTCCGAGACCAGCTCTGACACCTGCACCAGCGCCTGCTGCAGCGCCTCGGCCGCCAGATGGCCGACGCGCGGCGCCAGCACGCGGCGCCATAGCCGGCTGCGCTCGATCAGCTGGCGCGCCAGGAAGCCGTTGAGCGGCGGCAGGTCCATGCCACGGTCGGATTGCGACAGGAAGGCATCCGGGCCGCCCGCGCCAAAGCGGATCACGGGACCGAATTGCGGATCGCGGCGCACGCGCACCGCCATGGGACGCGACTCGGGCTCGGCCGAGGCCACTTCCAGCGGCGCATCGCGCAAGGGCACGTAGAACAGCGCCAGCAGGGTACGGATCTCGGACGTGTTCAACTCGCGCCGGCATTCGGCGCGCACCCGCGCCAGCAGGTCCCGGGCCGCGACCAGGTCGGGGACATGGCTGGCGGGCTCGGGCGGCTGGGTCTGCAGCAGCAGTTGTTGGTTGTAGTGATGCGTGGCCAGCACGCCGAAGGCGTCGGCCGCGGATTCGGGCGTGCGGAACGCCGAGGTGCCCGCGTCGTCCAGCATGCGCCTCAGCGGCCGCATGCCGGCATCGCCCATGAAACAGGTCACCACGGGCTTCCTGGCCTTGGGCGCGACCTGGGCCAGATCGCGCGCCACGGCCGGCATGTCGGCCAGCGCGTCGGGCGCCAGCAGCACCAGCACGCCGTCCACGCCGGCATCGTCCAGCACGGCGTCGAGGATCGCGCGGATGCGCTCGGGCGTCAGCGGCACATAAGTGATGACGGGATTGGCGATGGCCGCGTCCGGCTCCAGCATGGCCGCCAGCGCCCGCTGCGTCGCGGGCGTCAGCTCGGCCTTGAGCACGGCAGCGTCCGGGCCGATCAGGTCCATGGCCAGCTGCGGCGGTCCGTTGCCGTTGGAGATCAGCGCCACGCGCCGCCCCTTTGGCCGCCGGGTATAGCCCAGCACCTTGACCGCCGAGAACAGCTGCACGAAGTAGCGCACCCGCACCGCGCCGGCGCGCCGCAGCGCGGCGTCGAACACCGCATCGCTGCTGTCGGCGCCGTGCTGGCCGGCCTTGAGCACGATGACCGGCTTCACGCTGGCGGCGGCGCGCAGCACGCTCATGAATTCGCGCGCCGGTCCGACATCTTCCAGATAGAGCACGATGCTGTCGGTGCGCGGGTCGCTGGCCAGGTAGTCCAGCACCTTGGACAGGCCGACCACGGCCTCGTCGCCCAGCGAGACGGCGACGGAAAAGCCGATGTGCACGTCCTCGGCCCAGTCCATGACCGCCGCCATGATGGAGCGCGACTGCGCCAGCAGGGCCACCCTGCCCGGGCGCGCCAGCACCGGGTGCTGGCTGAGGTTCAGGCCCGCGTGCGGGCGCTGCGCGCCGAACGAGCGCGGCCCCAGCAGTTCGCAGCGGTTTTCCTCGGCCCAGGCGCGACACAGCGCCAGCGTGCCGCGCGGATAAGGATCGGGCAGTTCGTGCGGCAGCAGGATGACCGAGCGGGGCGACAGCGCCGCCAGCCGGCGCAGCGTTTCCGGCAGTACCGCCGGCGACACGCAGACCAGGACCAGGTCGGGACGCTCGCCCGGCGCCAGGCCGTTCAGGCTGGCGGGCAGCTCGGGCGCCTCGCCCACGGCGCAGTCGACCACCGTGCAGCGGGCCTTGAGCGCCGGCGACAGGGATCCCGCCGCCGGCAGGGGCCGGTCGGCCACGATCACCAGCGAACCGGGTTCGAACATCGGGGCCAGGGCGTGTCGCAGCATGGGGTGGCGGGGCGCGATTCGGGCGCTAATCTAAAATAGCGTCCATCGTAACAAGACCAGCCCGCCACATGTTTGATGTGGCCCCTGCCGGACGCCGCTTTGTGGCGTCGCCGCCATCACCGCTACGCTTCCTATGACCGCCAACGCTTCCTCCCCCATCCGCACCCGCTTCGCGCCCTCGCCCACCGGCTTCCTGCACCTGGGCGGCGCGCGCACCGCGCTGTTCTCGTGGGCCTTCGCCCGCCACCACCAGGGCACCTTCGTGCTGCGCATCGAAGACACCGATGTCGAGCGCTCCACGCCCGAGGCGGTGCAGGCGATCCTGGACAGCATGGACTGGCTGGGCATGCAGCCCGACGAGGGCCCGTTCTATCAGATGCAGCGCATGGACCGCTACCGTGAAGTGGTCGCGCAGATGCTGGCCGCCGGCACCGCCTACCACTGCTACAGCTCGCCCGAGGAAGTGGAAGCCATGCGCGAGGCCGCCCGCGCCCGCGGCGACAAGCCGCGCTACGACGGCACCTGGCGTCCCGAGCCGGGCAAGACCCTGCCGCCGGTGCCCGCCGGCCGCCAGCCCGTGGTCCGCTTCAAGAACCCGCAGGATGGCGCCACCTCGTGGAACGACATGGTCAAGGGCGTGATCAGCTTCGACAATACCGAGCTGGACGACCTGATCATCGCCCGTCCCGACGGCACCCCCACCTACAACTTCTGCGTGGTGGTGGACGACTGGGACATGGGCATCACCCACGTGCTGCGCGGCGACGACCACGTCAACAACACCCCGCGCCAGATCAACATCCTGCGCGCGCTGGGCGCCGCGCTGCCCGAATACGGCCACGTGCCCATGATCCTGGGCCCGGACGGCGAGAAGCTGTCCAAGCGCCACGGCGCGGTCAACGTCATGGAATACGACAACGAGGGCTACCTGCCCGAGGCCATGATCAACTACCTGGCCCGCCTGGGCTGGAGCCACGGCGACGACGAGCTGTTCAGCCGCGAACAGCTGGTGAGCTGGTTCGACACCCGCCACCTGTCCAAGTCCGCCTCGCAGTGGGATCCGAAGAAGCTGAACTGGGTCAACGCCCACTACATCAAGCAGATGGACGACGCCGAGCTGGCCGAGCGCGTCGCGCCGCGCGTGGCCAAGCGCGGCGGCCATCCGGAAAAGACCAACCTGCCCGGCATCATGGGCCTGCTCAAGGACCGCGCCGAAACGCTGGAACAGCTCGCCGACGGCGCCATGCTGTTCTGCGGCGAGTTCAAGCCGGCCCCCGCCGAGCTGGCCGAACAGCACCTGACGCCGGCCGCGCGCGAGGCGCTGGCGGACTTCGCGCAACGCGCCCAGGGCACCGAATGGACCCGCGAGGCGCTGTCCGCGCTGATCAAGGCCGTGCTGGCCGACCGTGGCCTGAAGATGCCGCAGCTGGCCATTCCTCTGCGCGTGGCGGTGGTGGGCCAGACGCAGACGCCGGCGGTGGACGCCGTGCTCGCGCTGCTGGGCAAGGAAACGGTGCTCGCGCGCCTGGCCTCGGCCTGAGGCTCGCGCCCGGTCATGCAACTGTCCCTGGACGACCTGGCCAATCTGGCGTCACAACGCCCGATCGGCGGCCGCCATCCCTGGGACAGCAACGACGAGGCCCAGGTCGATGGTTTCTACCGGCACGTCTGCGCCGAACTGGAGCGGACGCTGCCAGCGGCCTCGCGTATCGCCTGGGGACACTATGGATCGGGCTACGCGTCCTTCGTCGACGCCTGGTTCTACCGCGAGGAGCGTGATTTCAAGACGGGCAAGGGCGACCAGCATATCGGCCTGGTGATCCTGCTGTGCCGGCTGGCGCCCTGCTTCGTCTTCATGCAGGGCGAGAAATGGCGCCATGCCACGGGCGGCAGCAGCTACCTGCCCGCGCTGGACATGGTCGACCGGCTGGACTCGCCGGCGGTCGCGGCCCTGGCCGAGCGTGCCCAGCCCGTGCTGGAGCGACACGGATTGGCACGTGCCAGGCGTGCCGAACTGGAAGCGCCGCTGCCGCCGGATCTGAGCGTCCCCACGATACTGTCCGATCCGCCCTACGCCGTGTTCGACGCCTTGTTCCACTGGGAAGACTGAAACACGCGGCCAACTGGCCGCATGTTTTCTTGGCCGCGCCCGCCGCCTCAGGCCGTGGCCGGCGCCGCTCGGCGCATGAGCGCCCAGGCGAAGCCCGCGCCCAGCACGGGCAGCATCACGGCCGAACCGCCGAACAGCGCGGCCGCCCCGATCTCGTCCACCACCGCGCCGGCCAGCGCCACGCCGGCGGCCTGCCCCATGAACAGGCAGGACGCGAACCAGGCCACGGCCGTGCCGCGCGCGGACGGCACCATCTGGGTGGCATTGGTCTGCAAGGTGGCGTGCAGCAGGTAATAGCCGAAGCCTGCCAGCACGCTCGCCGGCAGGCTCCACACCCAGGCCGGCCCCAGCAGATAGGACAGGAAGGCCACGCCCAGCACCAGCCCGCCCGCCACCGCCAGTCCGCGCTCGCCGAGCCGCTTGAGAATGCGCCCGGCCACCACGGTGTAGAGCAGTCCGCCCACCGCGTAGACGGCCACCAGCGCGCCGGCGGCCGTCAGCGAAATGTCGAAGCGCTCGTGCAGATAGGACGGGGCAAAGGCCAGCGCGCCGAACACCAGCAGCCCCTCGATGAAGACCGTCGCCAGCACCACGCGCGGCCAGGGCGCGCCCAGCACCAGCCGTGCCTGCGCGACAAAGCCCTGGCGCGCGCCGGCGGCCAGGCCCGCGCCCAGGCCGGCCGCCTGCTGGCGCCGAACTTCCTGGCGCAGCAACAGGCCGACGATCAGGTAACCGCAAACCAGCGCCGCGAAGGCCCAGCGCCAGCCCACCGTGTCGGCGAACAGGCCGCCGGCGAGCTGGCCGGCGGACATGCCCAGGATGGTACCGGTCAGGAAACGCGCCAGCGTGGCCTGCCGACGCTCGTAGGGAACGGTGTCGCCGATCCAGGCCATGGACAGCGGCACGATGCCGGCCCCGGCCGCGCCCGACAGCGCCCGGCACAGCACCAGCACGTCCAGCGACTGAGCCATGACCGCGCCCGCGCTGCCCAACGCACAGGCGAAAGTGGCCACGCTGACCACGCGGTACTTGCCATAACGGTCGCCCACGGGACCGAAGAACATCTGCAACACGCCATAGGCCACGGCGAAGGCCGTGACGGCGCGCGCGGCCTGCCCGGTGGTGGTGCCGAACTCGGCCGCGAGCTGCGGCAGCATGGGATCACAGATGCGGAAGGCGCTGGCGCTGACGAAGGCGGCCAGGGCAAGCAGCGCGATGGCGCGCACTTCGGAGGACAGGGCGGGCATGATGGCCGGGACGTGGTGGCAGGCGAAACCCGCACCTTACCGCAGCCTGCCGCGGCCGGCCCGGCCGCCGGGCGAAATGTCCGCCCGGCGCAACGCTCAATACGGCAGGCGGTAGCCCTGCGGCATGCGGCGGGCGGTCACGACCTGGCCGCCGGACTTCAGCTCGCGCAGCGTCAGCTTGGCCTGCTCGACCTTCTCGACGCGGTAGCGGTTCAGGTAGATGGGATCGTCGAAGTCCACGATCTCGCCGTTCGAGACGGTGGTGCGCATGGTGTAGACGCCGTCGGCCACGGTCCAGCAGCCGCTCTCGCGCAGGGCCGGACGCGTCTTGCGGCCGATCTTGAGCTGGGTCTCGTACGCCATGGAGCCATCGGCGCGCAGCACGGTCAGCGACTGGAAGTCGCCGCTCACGCCACGCGGCTTGGAACTCGAATACCAGGTGCCAACCATCGGGTCGCCGCTCTTGACCGGCACGCAGGCCGGCGGCTTGGGCGGTCCTTCGGGCTTGGCCTCGGTGATGGCGGCGGGCTTCCTGGCGGCGCAACCGGCCAGGATCAGGGCGACGCCAAACGCGCCGGCCATACGCAAATACAGACTGCTCATGAATTCCTCAACACGTCCGCCGACGCGCCGCGCCGATCCCCCGGCGCGCCCCTCGCGCGACAAACATCACGCACTCTAAAGAGGGCATGATGAAGAATCAACGACGATTGCTGCGACGGCGCGCGCGTAGTGCAATTGCGCAACAGTCGATCTGGAGCAAGACCGGTTTTAGCGCTGGAACCCGCAAAAATGCGTTGGTTTCAAGCGACACGGCGTCGGGCGCGCACGATGCCGACGCACGGGTATGTCGCGGCGCTCTGTATATATAGAGCGCCGCGCATTCGTCACCATGCCCGCGCCTCACAGCGGCAGGCGCTGCTCGTGCTTGATCTCGCGCAGCGCCACGATGGTGCGGGTCTGGCGGATGCCCGGCATGTTGAACAGGAAGCGATGCAGGAAGCGGTCGTAGGCCTCGGGGCTTTCCACCAGGATCTTCAACAGGAAGTCCGAGTCGCCCGTGACCGCATAGCATTCGAGGATCTCGGGCGCGTCGCGCACCGAGCGCTCGAAGTTCTCGACCGTGTTCGCGGAATGCCGCTCCAGGCTGATCTGCGCGAACATGCAACCCAGACCGACCTTGGCCCGGTCCACCTGCGCGCTGTAACCCTGGATCACGCCGCTGGCTTCCAGCGCCTTGACCCGCCGCCACACCGGCGCGGCCGACAGGCCGACCTTGTCCGACAGCTGCTGCGCCGAGGCCCGGCCGTCCTCCTGCAGGGCCTTGAGGATGTTGATGTCGGTCTTGTCCATATGGCTTTGTCTCCAGTTTTGATCTGATTATCGGCAAAACGAAATATTCATTGCGAATTATAGGGATAGCACGATCCGATAACGCAATAAACCCGATGCTCCGCGAACCTATCATGGTGCCAAATTAGGAGCATCGACCATGGACGGCACCCCCGCCCCCGAACCTCAGCTGGATCTCGACTACCAACTGGGCGACAACCTCACGCGCAGCACCGGCCGCATTTTCCTGACCGGCACCCAGGCGCTGGTGCGCATCATGCTGACGCAGCGCCGGATGGACAAGGAGCGCGGCCTGAACACGGCCGGCTTCGTGTCCGGCTACCGCGGATCGCCGCTGGGCGGCGTGGACATGGCCATGTGGAAGGCGCAGAAGGCGCTGGACGCCAACCAGATCAGCTTCCTGCCCGGCATCAATGAAGACCTGGCGGCCACGGCCGTCATGGGCACGCAACAGGCCGGCATGCGCGCGGACCGCAAGGTCGATGGCGTGTTCGCCATGTGGTACGGCAAGGGTCCGGGCGTGGACCGCGCCGGCGACGCCCTGCACCACGGCAATGCCGCGGGCGCCTCGCGCAACGGCGGCGTGCTGGTGGTGGTGGGCGATGACCATACCGCCGTCTCGTCCTCGATCCCGCACGCCAGCGAGGCCTCGCTGATCGGCTGGCAGATGCCCATCGTGCATCCTTCGTCCATCGACGAATACGAGACCTTCGCGCTATGGGGCTGGGCGCTGTCGCGCCACTCGGGCGCCTGGGTGGCGTTCAAGGCCGTGTCCGAGACCATCGAGTGCGGCCATTCCTTCGCGCCCGCGCTGCCGCAGCGCTACGACATGCCGGCGGACCCGGACCTGCCGCCGGAAATGCTGGAGTACTCGGCCCGCGACTTCCTGTCGCTGGCGGTCGAGACGCGCATGAACCTGCGCATGAAGGCGGTGGCCGCCTTCGCGCGTCGCCACAGCATCGACAGGCTCACCTGTCCGGCGCCCAAGGCCGTGGCCGGCATCGTCACGGTCGGCAAGGCGCACCTGGACACCATGGAAGCGCTGGCGCGGCTGGGCGTGGACACGGTCACCGCCAACGCGCCGGTACGCATCTACAAGCCCGGCCTGACCTGGCCGCTGGACGCCGAACGCCTGCTGGAATTCGCGCGCGGCCTGTCGCACATCCTGGTGATCGAGGAAAAGGGCGCGGTGGTCGAGAGCCAGATTAAGGACCTGCTGTTCAACCTGCCCGACCGCCCCACCGTCATCGGCAAGAAGGGCTTTGACGGCGAAGCGCTGGTGCCCTCGGCCGGGCAGCTGCGTCCGTCGCTGCTGGCGCGGCCGCTGGCCGCCTGGCTGACCCGCGCGGCCGGCTTGCCCGCCGCCGGCGACCTGGCCACCTTCGATTGCCAGGCGCCGCTGTCCAACGAGGCCGACGGCATGCGCCGCCGCCCCTACTTCTGTTCGGGCTGTCCCCACAGCACCTCGACCAAGGTGCCCGAGGGCAGCCAGGCCCTGTCGGGCGTGGGCTGCCACTACATGGCTGCCTGGATGGACCGCGACACCGGCGGCCTGACCCAGATGGGCGGCGAAGGCGTGGACTGGATCGGCCTGTCCCGCTACACCAATATGCCGCACGTGTTCCAGAACATGGGCGAAGGCACGTACTACCACTCCGGCTACCTGGCCATCCGCCAGGCGGTCGCGGCGCGCGCCAACATCACCTACAAGATCCTGTTCAACGACGCCGTGGCCATGACCGGCGGACAGCCGGTGGACGGCCCGATCTCGGTGCCGCAGATCTGCCAGCAGCTGCGCGGCGAGAACGTGGCCCGCATCGTCGTCACCTCCGACGAACCCGAGAAATACCAGGGCGTGGACCTGGGCGGCATCCGCGTGCACCACCGGCGCGAGCTGGACGCGCTGCAGCGCGAACTGCGCGAGATTCCCGGCGTCACCGTGCTGATCCACGACCAGACCTGCGCCGCCGAAAAGCGCCGCCGCCGCAAGAAGAACCAGTTCCCCGACCCGGCCCGCCGCATGCTGATCAACAGCGCGGTCTGCGAAGGCTGCGGCGACTGCGGCGTGCAATCGAACTGCCTGTCGGTGGTGCCGCTGGAAACGCCCTACGGCCGCAAGCGCGCGATCGACCAGTCCAGCTGCAACAAGGACTACTCCTGCGCCGAGGGCTTCTGCCCCAGCTTCGTGTCCGTCATGGGCGGCAAGCCGAAGAAGAGCGCCGCGCCCAAGGCCGACCAGGAACGGCTGCAGCAGCTCATCGCGCAACTGCCGGCGCCCGCGCCGGCCGCGCTGGACCGGCCGTACCGCCTGCTGGTGGCGGGCATGGGCGGCACCGGAGTCATCACCATCGGCGCCATCATTTCCATGGCCGCGCACCTGGAAGGCCTGTCGGCCGCCGTGCTCGACCTGACCGGCCTGGCGCAGAAAGGCGGCACCGTGGTCAGCCACATCCGCCTGGCGCCGGCCGGCGCCCAGCCCGGCCCGGTGCGGCTGGACTGGCAGCAGGCCGACGCCGCCATCCTGTGCGACCCGGTGGCCTCGGTGGCGCCGGACTCGCTGGGCGCGCTGCGCCACGGCCACACCCAGGTCACCGTGAACACCTACGTGGCCCCGGTGTCGGACTTCACCCGCAACCCGGATGCGGCCATGCGCCCCGAGGCGCTGCTGGCCAAGATCCGCCACGCCGCCGGCGACGCGCACACCGCCGCGATCGACGCGCACGCGGCCGCGCTGGCCCTGTTCGGCGACAGCATCCTGTCGAACATGTTCATGCTGGGCTATGCCTGGCAGCGCGGCGGCGTGCCGCTGTCGCACGCCGCCATCAACCGCGCCATCGAGCTGAACGGCGTGGCCGTGGCCGCCAACCGGGCCGCCTTCGACAGCGGCCGCCTGGCGGCGCACCAGCCCGACGCGCTCTCGACCGCGCTGCGGCCGCGCGCCCAGGTCGTGCAGCTGCATGTGCCGGAATCGTTCGAGCATGCCGTCGCCCGCCGCCTGGCCGACCTGACCGCCTACCAGGACGCCGGCTACGCCCGCCAGTATCAGGACGTGGTCGAACGGGTCGCGGCGCGCGAGCGCGAACTGTCGCCCGACGCCAAGCCGCGGCTGGCGCTCGCGGTGGCGCGCAGCCTGTTCAAGCTCATGGCCTATAAGGATGAGTACGAAGTGGCGCGGCTCTACACCGGCGACGCGTTCCGGGCCCAGCTCCAGGACCAGTTCGAAGGCGAATACAGCCTGCGCTTCCACATGGCGCCGCCGATCTTCGCGCGCAAGGATCCGCGCACCGGCGTGCCGCGCAAGATGACGCTGGGTCCGCGCACCATGACCGCGCTCAAGCTGCTGGCGCGCTTCAAGCGCGTGCGCGGCACCTGGCTCGATCCGTTCGGCCGCACCGCCGAGCGCAAGATGGAACGCGCCCTGATCGCCGAGTACCGCCAGACCGTGGATCAGTTGCTCGACGGCTTGAACGCGGACAAGCTCGAACAGGCGGCCACCATCGCCGCCCTCGCGGAAACGGTACGCGGCTTCGGCCACGTGAAGGCCGCCAACGTCGAGAAGTACCGGACCGAGTTGGCGCGCTTGATGCAAAGCTATGTGGCGCCTGCTCCTCGCGACATGCCCCTGCGCAAAACCGCGTAAACACTCGCTCTCACGAGTCCGATCCTGGGCGCGCCTTGCTGGGCGCGCCCAGTGCATTTCGTAACAATCTTTTGGAGGAATGGTCACATCTTCTTCTTGTAGCTGTCTTAGTCGATCACTAGAATTAGTGCGAAATGAGGGGTGCTACACTACATGTTGTGGTCGCCCAAGCGCTGATTCCCGTCGGCCACGCCATCCGGACGACACCGTCCCAGCGTCGCGATCCCCCTCAAAACAGAACCCATTCCGTATCCGGCGCGATGCCGTCGCGCCCTATCTACGCGCTTTCCACACAGGAGCTTCCATGCAGACTACGATCGCCTCTGTGACCCGGCCCACGGCCGTGCCGCCCTCCCAAACCGACTCTCCGGCCGACGCCAACGGCGGCCAGTGGGGCAGCTACAACCTGATCCGCCGCAATGGTTCGGTGGTCGGTTTCGAGCCCAGCAAGATCGCCATCGCCATGACCAAGGCCTTCCTGGCCGTCAATGGCGGTCAGGGCGCGGCTTCGGCCCGCGTGCGCGAGCTGGTCGAATCGCTGACCAGGCAGGTCGTCAACGCGCTGGTGCGCAACCGTCCCGGCGGCGGCACCTTCCACATCGAAGACGTGCAGGACCAGGTCGAACTGGCGCTGATGCGCTCGGGCGAGCATGACGTGGCCCGCTCCTACGTGCTGTACCGCGAGAAGCGCACCCAGGAACGCGCGGCCGCCGCCGCGGCCGACGCGCAGCAGCAAGCCGCCGCCCCCGCCGCCGGCCCGTCGCTGAACGTGACCGACAACGGCGTGCGCCGTCCGCTCGACATCGCCGGCCTGCGCGCCACCATCGAAGCCGCCGGCGTGGGACTGACCGAGTTCATCGACACCGAAGCGATCCTGAAGGAAACCGTCAAGAACCTGTACGACGGCATCCCCGTGGACGAAGTGTTCAAGTCCGCCATCCTGTCCGCCCGCGCGCTGGTCGAGAAGGATCCGGCCTACAGCCAGGTCACCGCCCGCCTGCTGCTGCACACGATCCGCAAGGAAGTGCTGGGCCAGGAAGTCTCGCAGGCCGACATGAGCCAGCGCTACGCCGACTACTTCCCCACCTTCATCTCGCGCGGCATCGAAGGCGGCCTGCTGTCGCCCGACCTGTCCCAATACGACCTGGCCAAGCTGGGCCAGGCGCTGGACGCCGGCCGCGACCTGCAGTTCGGCTACCTCGGCCTGCAAACCCTGTACGACCGCTACTTCCTGCACATCCGCGGCACCCGCATCGAACTGCCGCAGGTGTTCTTCATGCGCGTGGCCATGGGCCTGGCGCTGAAAGAGACCAACCGCGAAGCGCGCGCCATCGAGTTCTACGAGATCCTGTCCTCGTTCGACTTCATGAGCTCGACGCCCACGCTGTTCAACTCGGGCACGCTGCACTCGCAGCTGTCATCGTGCTACCTGACCACCGTCTCGGACGACCTGGAAGGCATCTACGACGCCATCAAGGAAAACGCGCTGCTGGCCAAGTACGCCGGCGGCCTGGGCAACGACTGGACCCCGGTGCGCGCGCTGCGCAGCCACATCAAGGGCACCAACGGCGAAAGCCAGGGCGTGGTCCCGTTCCTGAAGGTGGTCAACGACACCGCCGTTGCGGTGAACCAGGGCGGCAAGCGCAAGGGCGCGGTCTGCACGTACCTGGAAACCTGGCACCTGGACATCGAGGAATTCCTCGAACTGCGCAAGAACACTGGCGACGAACGCCGCCGCACGCACGACATGAACACGGCGAACTGGATTCCCGACCTGTTCATGAAGCGCGTCATGGAGAACGGCGAATGGACCCTGTTCTCGCCCTCCGACTGCCCCGACCTGCACGACAAGTACGGCCATGAATTCGAGCAGGCCTACCTGGGCTACGAAGCCCGCGTGGCCAGCGGCGACCTGAAGCTGTTCAAGAAGATGCCGGCGCTGACGCTGTGGCGCAAGATGCTGTCGATGCTGTTCGAAACCGGCCACCCCTGGATCACGTTCAAGGATCCGTGCAACATCCGTTCGCCGCAGCAGCACGTGGGCGTGGTCCACAGCTCGAACCTGTGCACCGAGATCACGCTGAACACCAACGACTCCGAAATCGCGGTGTGCAACCTGGGTTCGGTGAACCTGGTCGCGCACATGAAGCCGGCCGCCGGCGGCGGTTTCGAACTCGACCACGAGAAGATCAAGCGCACGGTCAGCATCGCCATGCGCATGCTCGACAACGTGATCGACATCAACTACTACGCGGTCGACAAGGCGCGCAATTCCAACCTGCGCCACCGTCCGGTGGGCATGGGCATCATGGGATTCCAGGACTGCCTGCAGATGATGCGCGTGCCTTACGCCTCGCAAGCCGCCATCGAATTCGCCGACACGTCGATGGAATCCGTGTGCTATCACGCGTACTGGGCCTCGAGCCTGCTGGCCGAAGAACGCGGCCGCTATCAATCGTATGAAGGCTCGCTGTGGTCGCGCGGCATCCTGCCGCAAGACACGTTGAAGATGCTGCGCGATGAACGCGGTGGTCATGTCGAGGTCGATGAATCGAGCACGCTCGATTGGGATACGTTGCGCGCGCGCATCAAACAACATGGCATGCGCAACTCCAATTGCATCGCAATTGCCCCAACCGCCACTATTTCCAATATCATTGGCGTATCTGCGTGCATCGAACCCACTTTCCAGAACTTGTACGTCAAATCGAATCTCTCCGGCGAGTTCACGGTCGTAAACGATTACCTCGTGCGTGACCTGAAGAAACTCGGTCTCTGGGACGAAGTCATGGTCGCCGACCTCAAGTACTTCGACGGCAGCCTGTCCCGCATCGATCGCGTACCTTCCGAACTCCGCGAACTCTACGCCACCGCGTTCGAAGTCGAACCGAGCTGGCTGGTGGAATGCGCGTCGCGTCGCCAGAAGTGGATCGATCAGGCCCAGTCGCTGAACATCTACATGGCCGGCGCATCGGGCAAGAAACTCGACGACACCTACAAGCTGGCGTGGAAGCGTGGCCTGAAGACCACGTACTACCTGCGTACCCTGGGCGCGACCAGCGCCGAGAAATCCACGGGCCGCGGCGGCGAACTGAACGCCGTCAGCGCCGGCGGCCAATCCGCCGCCTCGCCTGTGGCCGCTGCACCTGTTTTGCCGGAACCCGAAGTTCTCGGGGCGGTTTGCACCATGCGGCCGGGCGATCCCGGCTTCGAAGAGTGCGAAGCCTGCCAATAACCGCCTCCGGAGAATGAATCATGATTAATTGGGAAGACGACAACCTCGCCACGCAACCTGCACAAGCCCCCGCGCCCGCGGCGGGCTCGCAGGGCGCGCCCGCAGTCCGGGCGGCGACCGGTGTGTTCGGCGACTCCGCCCTGCCCACGCCCGCCGCGCCTGAACACGCGGCCGGCCTGGCGGCCAGCGGCGATGCCGTCTCGCACCGCGTGAAGGTTGCCGACAAGCGCATCATCAACGGCCAGACCGACGTCAACCAGCTGGTGCCGTTCAAGTACAAGTGGGCCTGGGAAAAGTACCTGGCCACTTGCGCCAACCACTGGATGCCGCAAGAAATCAACATGTCGCGCGACATCGCCCTCTGGAAGAACCCGAACGGGCTCACCGAGGACGAGCGCCGCATCGTCAAGCGCAACCTGGGTTTCTTCGTCACGGCCGACTCGCTGGCCGCGAACAACATCGTGCTGGGCACCTACCGCCACATCACGGCGCCCGAATGCCGCCAGTTCCTGCTGCGCCAGGCGTTCGAGGAAGCGATCCACACCCACGCCTACCAATACATCGTCGAAAGCCTGGACCTGGACGAGGCGGAGATCTTCAACGCCTATAACGAAGTCCCGTCCATCCGCGCCAAGGACGAATTCCTGATCCCGTTCATCGACGCGATCGCCGACCCGAACTTCAAGACCGGCACGCCGGAAGCCGACCAGACGCTGCTGAAGTCGCTGATCGTCTTCGCGTGCCTGATGGAAGGCCTGTTCTTCTACGTCGGGTTCACGCAGATCCTGGCGCTGGGTCGCCAGAACAAGATGACCGGCGCGGCCGAGCAGTACATGTACATCCTGCGCGATGAATCCATGCACTGCAATTTCGGCATCGACCTGATCAACACCATCAAACTTGAGAATCCGCATCTCTGGACGCCGGAATTCCGCGAAGAAATCCGAGAACTCTTCCGCAAAGCGGTCGAACTCGAATACGCTTACGCCGAAGACACGATGCCGCGCGGCGTGTTGGGCCTGAACGCTCCGATGTTCAAGTCCTACCTGCGCTTCATCGCCAACCGTCGCTGCCAGCAGATCGGCATCGAGCCGCTGTTCCCCCAGGAAGAAAATCCCTTCCCGTGGATGGCGGAGATGATCGACCTTAAGAAGGAACGCAACTTTTTTGAAACTCGCGTGATCGAATACCAAACCGGTGGCACGCTGAGCTGGGAGTAAAGCCGTACGCCGCCAGGCCCGGCGCGGGCACGCCTCGAGACACGAGGCGTCGCGTTCGCGACAGGCCATGGCGGCGCGCTCCCCGGTCAGGGTGCTTCGAACACGCAAGACTAGCGGTAGGCGGCCTGTTTCAGGCTGACCTGCCGGCGCCATTTGAAATGGCTCGCGCCAAAGGAGCGGGGGCCATATCAAATGGCTGTGCCGAATTCATTAGCGCAAACCGTAGTAGCTGTTGCTCGCACAGAACAGCGGCATGCGCCGATGAATAGCCCGGGCACGGTCCGCTTTGTTGGCGGGTCGGGGCACGGGTTTAAGTTCTGGGACCCCTGAACCTAAGGAGCATGACCATGGCAACAGCCAAGAAAGCCGTAAAGAAAGCGGTGAAGAAGCCCGCCGCCAAGAAGGCAGTAGCGAAGAAGGCCGCCCCGGCCAAGAAAGCTGCCGCCAAGAAGGTTGCAGTGAAGAAGGTCGCCGCCAAGAAGCCGGCGGTGAAGAAGGTTGCCGCCAAGAAGCCGGCAGTCAAGAAGGTCGCCGCCAAGAAGCCGGCAGCCAAGAAGGTCGCCAAGAAAGCGGTAGCCAAGAAGGCCGTCGCCAAGAAGGTCGCGGCCAAGAAGCCCGCAGCCAAGAAGGCCGTCGCCAAAAAGGCCGTCGCCAAGAAAGCGGTAGCCAAGAAGGTCGTCGCCAAGAAGGCGGTAGCCAAGAAGGCCGTCGCCAAGAAGCCGGCTGCCAAGAAGGCCGCTGCCAAGAAGGCTCCTGCTGCCAAGAAGGCCGTAGCCAAGAAGGCTGCCCCGGCTGCCAAGAAGGCCCCGGCTGCCAAGAAGCCCGCTGCGAAGAAAGCCGCTCCGAAGAAGCCCGCCACGCCGCCGTCCACGGCTGCCGCCCCGGGTGCGAAGACCGCGCTGAACCCCGCCGCGTCGTGGCCCTTCCCGACCGGTGGCCGTCCCTAATCCGGACTCAGCCGTCTAGCGGTACTGAAGCCGCCTGGCCTGGCCAGGCGGCTTTTTCATTGGGCGCCGCCGCCCAAGCCGGATCATCCCTGGCCCTGACCGTCGCCACGCGGAGGTATTTTTTCATCTGCCCGTGCGACAATGGAATCCGTCTTTTTCTGGTAGATCCCACCCATGCTCGGTGAAATCCTTCGCTTCCTGCTCGAAATCGTCTTCACGCTATTCGGCGCCGCCTTGATCGCCCGGGCATGGATGCACGCGATCCGGCTGCCGCCGTTCAATCCGCTGGCGCGCGCGATCTACCAAGCCACCAACTGGCTCGTGCTGCCGCTGCGCAAGATCATTCCCGCCGGCAACAAGATCGACTGGACCAGCCTGGTGGCGACCTGGCTGTCGGCGCTGGTCTACCTGGTGCTGATCTGGCTGGTGGCCATCGGCGCGCTGATCCCCGTCGCCCTGCTGCCCGCCGCCATGGGCTCGGCCCTGATCATGGCGATCAAGTGGGCGCTCAACCTGGTCGTCTGGCTGACACTGATCCAGGCCGTGCTGTCCTGGGTCAACCCCATGGCGCCGCTGATGCCGCTGCTCTCGACCCTGACCGCGCCGCTGCTCGATCCCATCCGCCGCATCCTGCCGCGCAGCTCGATCGATTTCTCGCCGCTGGTCCTGCTGGTGGTCGCGCAGATCGTGCTGATGGTCCTGGCCCGCCTCAGTTATTCGCTGATGGGGGTGTAGAAGGCCCCCCCGAGGCGCTGCGCGCCTTCCCCCAGGGGCGCAGCTGCGGACCGGCGGAGCCGGATCCGCGCTGCCCGGCTTGGGGAGGCAGTGCTGCTTGGGAAGGTGTGTTCTCAAGGAGAGACGACGGCGTAGAAGCAATGTGGATCGCCTCAGTGCCAGCTGCTCGGCGCCCACATCAAGCCGCCCATATCAATCGATCCCCGACGAGCTGACGGCATGTCTAGCGCCACGCTCACCAGCGCATGCGGCCACGCTGCCCCTACGCGGGTATCCCGGCGTAGATATCGATCAGCTTCTTGCGGTCGATCTTGTGGTTGTTCGACATGGGCAGGGCCGGGCAGGCTACCAGCTCGGACGGCACCATGTAGGGCGGCAGGCGTTGCGCCAGCAGGTCTTTCCAGTTCGATAGCGCCTGCGCGTCCAGGAAGGCGGGCTGCTCGCCTGCCACCGCCGCGCCCGTGACGAAGCCGATCAGGCGTACCGCCGTGCCATCCGGACGGCGCAGCACGGCGCAGGCGCCGCCCTCCGCGCCGGGCAGCCCGTGCAGCGCCTCGTCGATTTCCGCCAGTTCGATGCGATAGCCGTTGAGCTTGATCTGGTCGTCCATGCGGCCGCGGCAGAACAGCAGGCCGCCCTCTTCCATCTGGCCCAGATCGCCGGTGCGAAAGCCCCGGCGGCCGTCGGCGTGGACGAAGAGCTTCTGCTCGTTCAGGTCCGCGCGGTTCAGATAGCCGCGCATGACATGGTCGCCGACGATGCAGATCTCGCCGTCCGTCACCAGCAGCTCGCAATCCGGCTTGGCGTGGCCGACCGGCAGCGGATCGTGCCGCGCCAGCACCGCGTCCGTGATCTGGATCCAGGTCGTGGCGACAGTGGCCTCGGTCGGACCATAGGTATTCAGGATGGCCGCATCCGGGAAACGCTGGCGCAACTTTTTGGCCAGGGCGGCCGGCAAGGGTTCGCCGCAAAATAGAAACGTGCGCAAGGTCGGCAGCGTCGCGGGCGAGAAATCCCGGTTGGCCAGCTGCTGATGCGCGAAGGACGGCGTCGATACCCACACCGTGATGCCTTGTTCGGCCAGCCTGGCGATCCACGCGGCGGGCGTCGCGATCAGTTCGCGCGAGTTCAGTACGCAGGCGCCGCCGGATGCCAGCGTGGCGAAGACTTCGTACATCGACAGGTCGAAGCTGAACGGCGCCTGGTTCATGAACACCGGCGCATCGCCCAGTCCGAAGCTGCCCAGCATCCAGTCGCCCAGCAGGCCCACGCTCTCGCGCCCGATCTGCACGCCCTTCGGATCGCCGGTGCTGCCCGAAGTGAACATGACGTAGGCCAGGCCGCGTTCGGCCAGCGGCGCGCCGTGGCCGGGTTCAAAACGGCCAGCGGCCGCATCGAAAACCGCCGCCGGCCGCACGATCTCGACGATGCGGCGCAGGCGCTCGGGCGGATAGATCGTGTCGACCGGCACGAACGGCGCGCCGACCAGCAGCGCGCCGACCATGGCCACGAAGAACGAAGCCTGCTTGTGGCCATAGATGGCCACCGGCACATCCGGCGCCGCGCCATGCGCACGCGCGGCGTCGGCCCAGGCCAGCGCCTCGGCGCGCAGCTGCGCCCAGCTCAGGTTCCGGTCGGCCGCGGCCACCGCCAGCGCATCGGGCGCGCGCTCGCATTCCACGAAGTCGAAGGATTTCAGGTCGAAACGCATGCCGATGCTCCCGGCGTATGAAAATGGATCAGATCGGGCTGCGGCCGCTGAACACGTACAGCGCCAGCGCGGCCAGGATCAGGGTGAACACGCGCCCCGCGAAACGCATGACGGGCCGGGCCAGCGTGGCCTGCAACCCCGGCCGCGTGCGGGCGGCATTGACCAGCAGGTTGTGGCCCACCGAATAGGCGCCGAACATCAGGCCGCTGACGATGTAGTGCAGCGACAGGCCGTTCCACACGCCCATGGCCAGCAGCGTGGCGAAGATGCCGATGTTCTGCGCCGCCATCCGGTGCCGCCCGAAGAACGCGGTCTTGCTCAGCGCCTTGTAGATCGGCATGAACACCACATCGCGCAGCCATTCGGACAGGCTGATGTGCCAGCGCCGCCAGAAATCCTGCGGGTTCAGCGTGGCCAGCGGATTGCGGAAGTTGATCGGCAGGTTGAAGCCGAACAGCATGCCGATGCCGATCGCCATCGTCGAATAGCCGGCGAAATCGAAGAACAGGTAGGCGCTGTACAGCGAGGCATTGAGCGCCACACCGGTGAACGAGTAATCGTGCGCGTCCAGCGTCGACAGGCCGTAGCGCCAGATCAGCTCGGCCAGGCCGAACTTCTGGATCACGCCGACCATGATCAGTTCCAGGCCCGAGAGCCAGGTATTCAGGCTCACGCCTTCATAGCCGCGCTTCAGGTCAGCCTGGAAGTTGCGCCAGCGGTACATGGGGCCGGCCAGCAGCGTCAGCGGGAAAAACACGTAGATGCAGTAGTCCAGCAGCGAGATGCGCTCGTTGCGCGGCGCGAACAGCAGCACGTCGATGGCGCGGAAGGTCGCGAAGGACAGGCCCAGCATCGCCGCCAGGTGCGATGCACCGGTCTTGACCAGCAGCAGGGGCGTCATCGTGATGACGACCGCGAGCCAGGTCGGAATGTACTTGCGGCGCACCGCCCACAGCGCGGCGCCGGAGATGGCCAGCAGCGCCAGCGGCTGCCAGGGCCGGTGCCAGAACACCGCCATCCACACCGCCAGGCAGATCGCGCCGATGATGTGGCGATAGCCGATGCGCAACGGCATGCCGAAGGCGCGATAGGCCAACAGGCCCAACCCGCCGAACAGGGCGCCACCAAAGAAACTCAAGCTTGCGAACAATTCCATGCTGGGGCCGCGCTCAGAATTGCTGGTACTGGAATTCGACCTTGATCGGTCCGCCGCTGCCCGTGGTGGGCTGGGCCTGGAGCACGAATACCAGGATCACGCCAAGGTACAGGCACAGGTGCCACAGGAACCGCCGGCCCCAACCCTTGCCGGCGTCCCGGTCCGGGGACGCTGCATCATCCGGCTTGGCGAATGCCCTGCAGAAAAATTGCTTCATCGGGAAAAATACTCCGCAATGCCCTGATCGGCGAGAGCCCAACCCAGCTCAGCCAGGTGCATGTCGTCGCGCACCATGCCGGGTTCGAAGGGAATGCTGTAGAGGTCCAGGCAGCCCATCTGGTAGCGCGTGCACATGCCGGTGATGGCGGCCACCACCGGATCGAAACGCTCCATGTCCAGGATGAGCTTGGGATTGAACGGCTGGATCACGAAGTACGCCTTGACCTTGCGCTTTTGCAGCAGCGCCATCAGGCGCGACAGGTCACCCAGTTCGGTGCGGGTAAGCGGGTCGACATTGGCGAATTCGTTGCGCGCCGGCGAATACAGGGATGCCAGGTACTGCTTGTAGTAGTCGTCGCGCACATCGTAGGGATTATTGCCGCCCAGCTTGTGCTCGACTTCGCGCGCCTCCTGGGTAAGGCGGCTCCAGTGCCCCGCGTTCAGGCGGGCCGCCGAGGGCCAGACCACGTAGCGGTGCGCCGGCACGGACAGCTTGCTGCGCGGCTTGTCCGGCGCGGGTTCCTGGCGCGCGTTCCACCACAACGAGACCTTGTCCTTCAGCTCGGCCACCTGGCCGTTCGCGATGAGCCAGAGCAGGCCCCAGTTCGCGTTGTCGCTGATCCAGGTCTGCATCTGCTCGCGCGTGCTGGGCTTGTCCCAAAGGCGGTTCCAGACCGGCCCCGTGACGTGCTCGGCAAAGGCGCTGCGCGGCAATTGCCCGCCGGAAGCGAACCAGGCGGGCGACACCATGATGACCAGGCGCGTGTTCGGCGTGAGCGAATCGGCCACGGACTCCAGCACGCTGACCATGCCATAGGACTGGAACATGGCGTGGCCATAGGCCAGCGTCGGCACCTTCAACTCTTCGGGAAAGAAACGGTACGGCACGAAGCGCAAATCGTGGCTGGACAGCTCGGACGAGCCCAGCACCACCAGCGTGCCATCGCTGAGCGCATTGCCCAGGCGGTTCAGGTTGACGTGCTGGGTGCCCCAATCCGGCCCCAGATTGGGCAGGTAGTTGCTCTTGTCCGCGGCGGGCGCGGCGACCGGCAGGACGATACGGCTGAGCACGTCGTCCGCGCCCAGGTACGCGCCGATGGCCAGCGCAACCGCCGTGGTGGCGGCCGCGACGTGCGACAGCAGCCGGGAATTACGCAGTATGGGCAGCGACATAGCCGGCAAGCGTGCGAACCGACTGTAGATGCTCCGCGATTTCCGGAGCCGGTATGCTGCAGCCGTACTCGGATTCGACAGCCAGCGTGATGTCCACGGCGGCGAGCGAATCCACCAGGCCGGTAGCGATCAACTGCGTGTCGGGAGTGACTTTCTTGAGGACGATCGACTCGACGATCTCGCCGATCTTGGTGTGGAGTTCTTGCTCGGTATGCATAGATAGTGCAGCGTTATGTCGCCTCGAAAGGCACAACATCCCCCGCCCCGAGATACAGGACGGCGAGTTTACAGAAAAAACCTGAAAATCAACTGACGATGCCGACCGGCTTCCCGGGTGGCGCCGATGCAAGCCGTTACAACATCGTTCCGGCCCTTGTCGGCGTGGCAGGCGAATCATGGCACTTCAACCGTTGAATCGCCATGAAACTTCCGGCCGAAATCATGGGAAAGCACAAAAAGCACGGCATTTCGAGGGTAATCACGGTGCACCGCGTTGCGGCGGAACGACAGCCAGCGAGAGGAATCCGGCGCCAGCGGCGCCCAGCACGACGCCGCGGCGTTCCGGCGGCATTGCTGTCGCGGCCCGCGCCAATGAAAAAAGCCCGCTTGCGCGGGCTTTTCTCTGGCGACGACGATTTACATCGGGGTGACGCGCGTGGGGCCTGCCCCGCTGATCACCTGGACGCGTTGGCCAACGCTGATGGGCACATCGGCTTCCTGGGCCACGACGCGGGTTTCGCCGTTGTCCAGGCGCACCGTGATTTCGTAGCCGGACGACTTGCCAACCGAGTTCTCGATGGCGTTGCCCGCCAGCGCGCCCAGGATGGCGCCGCCAACCGTGGCAATGGTGCGGCCCGTGCCGCCGCCGACCGCGTTGCCCGCGACGCCGCCCAGCGCGCCGCCAGCCAGCATGCCTGCGCCGCTGGACTTGTCGTTCTGGATCACGATGGGACGCACGCCGGTGACCGTGCCCGTGCGGACGATCTGCTCGCGCTGGGCCTGGTCATAGCTGTACACGCCGCTGGAGGCGCTGCGGTTGGCGCAGCCACCCAGCACGGCCATCGACGTGACGACGGCGGCGACGGCCAGCCAGCGGCCGGCGCGCGGCGAGACCAGGGAAATGGATTTGGTTTGGTTCATTTGGACTCCTCGATCGGGCATCGCCGACGAATTTTGATCATACCCCAGCCCGAAAAGGGTGATGGAGCAGCCTGCAACACAGTGAAACGCGATCGTCCATTTCGACCGGCGCCAAGGGCGCCGGTTCCCCGCCCTGCCCAGGGATTCAGGCAGGCAAATGAATGCCGTAGGTGGCATGCAGCACCGTGTCGATCTCGGCGCGCGACGGCGCATAGTTCTGCGGACCGCGCGAAGCGATCTTGAGGGCGCCCATGACATTGCCCAGGCGGCAGCTGTCTTCCCAGCTCCAGCCGCAGGTCAGGCCGTAGAGCAGGCCGCCGCGCTGCGAATCGCCGCAGCCGGTGGGGTCCACGACCTGGGCCGCGCGCACGGGCGCGATCTGGGTCGTCTTGCCTTCGGTATACAGCGTGGCGCCCTCGGCGCCGCGGGTGACGACCACCGCGATCAGGTCGCGCGCGATGTCCTCGATGCTGCGGCCGGTGCGCTGTTCCACCACGCTGGCCTCGTAATCATTGACCGTCAGCGCCTGCGCCATCTTGAGCATGCGCTCCAGGTCGTCGCGGTCGAACAGGGGCATGGCCTGGCCCAGGTCGAAGATGAACGGAATACCGCTCTTGTTCAGCCGTTCCGCGTGGGCGAACATGCCTTCCTTCGCGTCGGGCGCGACGATGGCCCAGGCGGCCGTGGCGCCGGTCACGTCGTTCTGCGCGGCAAAAGCCATGGCGCCGGGGTGGAACGCGGTGATCTGATTGTCGTCCAGATCGGTCGTGATGAAGCACTGGGCGGTGAAGGTATCGGGAATGGTCTTGATTCGGCTGACGTCGATGCCCAGGCCCTGCAGCCGCTCCAGATATTCGCCGGCATCCTCGCCGACGGTGGCGACCGGCACGGGCTTGCCGCCCAGCAGCTGCATGCTGTAGGCGATGTTGCCCGAGCAGCCGCCGTATTCCTTGCGCATGCTGGGCACCAGGAACGAGACGCTCAGCGAATGGATGCGGTCAGCAAGGATGTGCTCCTTGAAGCGCCCCTCGAATACCGCGATGGTGTCGAAAGCCATCGAACCGCAGACCAGGACCGAATTCGTCATGCCTGTCATCCTTGAAGAAAAATTTAGGGAAAGAATTTGTCGAGCTGATAGCCGTTGACCTGGACGCCCGCCACTTCGATGGGCACCGAGATCTTGAGCTCGCCGGCCGGGCCGAAGGGGCCGCGCAACTGCTCCGGCGTCAGGTAGTCCTCGGGCCGCAGCACCTTGCGCACGACCACGGTATCCGACAAGTCGGTCAGGTCCAGCACCAGCGCGGGCCAATGCTGCGGCTTGTCGTAGCGGTTGCGCAGCATCAGGTTCAGCACCAGGCGGCTGCGGCCGTCATCGATGGCCGCGGCGCCCGGCGGCGGCTGCAGCGACGAGGCTGAAATCGCGATGCGCTCCAGGCGGCGCGCGTAGCCCACCGTGCAGCCCATGGAGCGGCAGGCTGCTTCCAGCGCCGGACGCAGCGCGGGCACGGAATTGGCGATATCCACGCGATAGGCATAGAGCAGTTGCAGGCCGAGCGCGATCAGGCCCAGCAGGCATCCATAGCCCCAGAGCCTGCGCAGCAGGCCCCGGCGCGCCTGCCGGTCCTGATCCAGGAATTCCGGCGGAGCGCGTCCCACGTCGGTGGCGCTGGAATAGCGGGTGCGGGACTCGCCCAGCACCGGCGCGCCATCCGGAAGCGCGTCGCCGTCGGCGTCTTCAAAGTCCTTGGCGTCTTCATCGACACGGTCGCGGTCGTCGTCGAAGGCGTCATCGTCCCCTTCGCGCGCCCGCAGCGCCGGTTCACGCACCGCCTCGGCGCGCGCCGGCGCGCTCCAGGACAGCGACGGCTCGCCGCGCCGGTCGTCGGCTACGAACGCCTCGCCGCGACGCTTCTCGAATCGTGGCGCCACAGGACGCGAGTCCGGGTGGCGCTCATCAGCATGGTCGTGCCAGTCGTTCGCATCATCATGCTCGTCCTCGCCATGGCGATGGCCGCCCCGCGGTTCGTCGCCCTGCGATTCGTCATCATGCAGTTCATCGTCCAGCAGCTCATCGTCATCCAGTTCGTCCGCGCGCGCGTCCTTGTCCTCTGCCTGTCGGCGGATCTGTTCGCGGCTGCGCAGCACGGCGGGCGGCGTCGCGGATGGCGGCGGCTCCCAAGACCGCGCCAGGGATTGCGATACGGCGGGCTCATCTTCCCAGGGAGGCACCGGCTCGGAAGTCCGGGCAGGTGGGGTCTCGGGCCGGACCAAGGGAGGAACCGCATGGGCCGGCTCGACGACGCGGACTGGAGTTGCGGCCGGCACGGCAATCGGCGTCTCGGCCTGCCATCCGGAAACGTCCGCAGGCTGCACCAGGCTGGCCCGGCCGTCGAACACCGTGGAGCAGGCGCCGCAACGCACCAGCCCATTGCGGATCCGCAACTGATCCGGCACCACCTTGAAGGCGGTACCGCAATGCGGGCAGCGGGTGGTCAAAGCCATGGCGTTGCGCGGCTGTTATGCGTTCAAGCCTTGCGGCCGTGCAGGCAGACCCAGCCGTCGCGCGCGCGCCAGACCGACATGGCGATCCATGGCGCATAGGCAGCGGCGACTTCCTCGGCCTGACGTTCCAGCACGCCCGAGAGCACCAGTTGCCCGCCGGGCGCGACGCGGCCGGCCAGCATGGGCGCCAGCACCTTCAGCGGGTTCGACAGGATATTGGCGACCACGACCTGGAACGTGCCGTCTTTCAGGCCGTCAGGCAGCATGGCATCCAGCTCGACGCCGTTGACCTGGGCGTTGAACACGGTGCTCTGCACGGCTTGCGGATCGATGTCCACCGCCTGGGTCGGCCCCGCGCCCAGCTTGCGCGCGGCGATGGCCAGGATGCCCGAGCCGCAGCCGTAGTCCAACAGCGTCGCGCCGGCCGGCAGCTCGGCCTCGAGCCAGGCCAGGCACAGGTGGGTCGTGGGATGGCTGCCGGTGCCGAAAGCCAGGCCCGGATCGAGTTCGATGTGGATGGCGCCGTCGGCGGCATCCAGGTCCAGTCCCGGCACGTCCGGATTGTCGCGGTGCCAGCTGGGCACGATCCACAGCCGCTCGGCGACCTGGATGGGGCCGAACTGCGATTGCGTCAGTCGCACCCAGTCGGCATCCGGCACGTCACGCAGGCTCCAGTCCTGGAACAGCGCGGGGTCCAGTTCGCCGGCCTCGGCCGCCTCGGCCATGATCTGGGCGGGATCGGCGCCATCGGGCAGCAGGGCCACGACGCGGTTGCGGTCCCAGGCCTGTACGTCGGGCTCGGTGCCCGGTTCGCCGAACAACGGGCGCTCGTCGTCAGTGCCGAAATCGGCGTCCTCGACCGACACCGACAGCACGCCGGCTTCCAGCAGCGCGTCGGACAGGGCTTCGGCCTGGGCTTCCAGGCAATGGAGCACGAGTTCACGCATGAGATTCTTCCATCTGGACGACGGGCCGCGGCATGCGCCGCGGCCCGTTCGACCGTAAAAACACAAAAGGGGCCTCGCGGCCCCGGAAAAAGCGGATCAGGGCCGCTGGGCCAGCTTGTTTTCCAGATAGTGGATGCTGGTGCCGCCTTCGATGAAGCGGGAATCCTGCAGCAGCTCGCGATGCAGCGGGATGTTGGTCGAAATGCCTTCCACCACCATTTCCGACAGGGCCGTGCGCATGCGGGCCAGCGCCTGGTCCCGGGTATCGCCGTAGGTAATGACCTTGGCGATCATGGAATCATAGTTCGGCGGCACGAAATAGCCATTGAACGCATGCGAATCGATACGCACGCCAGGACCGCCCGGCGTATGCCAGTTGGTGATGCGGCCAGGGCTGGGCACGAAGCGGAACGGATCTTCCGCGTTGATGCGGCATTCGATCGCATGACCCTTGAAGCCGATGTCGCGCTGGCGCAGCGTGAACTTCTCGCCGGCGGCGATCAGGATCTGCTGCTGGACCAGGTCCACGCCCGTGATCAGCTCCGTGACGGGATGCTCGACCTGGATGCGGGTGTTCATTTCGATGAAATAGAACTCGCCGTTTTCATACAGGAACTCGAACGTGCCCGCGCCGCGATAGCCCATCTTGCGGCAGGCGTCGGCGCAGCGGTCGCCGATGCGCTCGATCAGGCGGCGCGCGATGCCGGGGGCCGGCGCTTCCTCGATGACCTTCTGGTGGCGGCGCTGCATGGAGCAATCGCGCTCGCCCAGCCAGACCGCGTTGCGGCCGCCGTCGGCCAGCACCTGGATTTCCACGTGGCGCGGATTCTCCAGGAACTTCTCCATATAGACTTCGGGGTTGTTGAACGCGGCGCCCGCCTCGGAACGCGTCATCGTGACGGCGTTCAGCAGCGCGGCTTCCGTGTACACCACCCGCATGCCGCGGCCACCGCCGCCGCCCGCGGCCTTGATGATGACCGGGTAGCCGACTTCGCGCCCAATGCGCACGATTTCCTGCGGATCGTCGGGCAACGCACCCTCGGAACCGGGCACCACCGGCACACCGGCCTCGATCATGGCGCGCTTGGCGCTGACCTTGTCGCCCATCAGGCGAATGGTGTCGGGACGCGGACCGATGAACACGAAGCCGCTTTTCTCGACGCGATCGGCGAAATCGGCGTTTTCCGACAGGAAGCCGTAGCCGGGGTGAATCGCCTCGGAATCGGTGACTTCGGCGGCCGAGATGATGGCCGGCATGTTCAGGTAGCTTTCACGCGAGGGCGCGGGCCCGATGCACACGGACTCATCGGCCAGGCGCACATACTTGGCTTCGCGGTCGGCCTCGGAGTGCACCACCACGGTCTTGATGCCCAGCTCGCGGCAAGCGCGCTGAATGCGCAGGGCGATCTCGCCCCGGTTGGCGATCAGGATTTTTTCGAACATATCAGCTATCAGCCAATGACGAACAGAGGCTGGCCGTACTCGACGGGTTCGCCGTTCTCGACCAGGATTTCCTTGATCACGCCGGACTTGTCGGCTTCGATCTCATTGAGCAGCTTCATGGCTTCAATGATGCAGAGGGGATCGCCTTCCTTGACGCTCTGGCCGACGTCGATGAACGGCGCGGCGCCCGGATTCGGCGAGCGGTAGAACGTGCCGACCATCGGCGCCTTGACCACGTGGCCCTGGATCGCGGCCGGCGCCGGCGCGGCGGGCGCGGCGGCGGCGGCGGGAGCGGGCGCGGCCACCGGCGCGGCGGCCACGCCGGCTTCGGGCTGGTGGTACGCGACCGGCTGCAGGGTCTGCGAGAACTTGACGATGCGAACCTTGCCTTCGCCTTCGGTGATTTCCAGCTCGGCGATGCCCGATTCAGCCACCAGGTCGATCAGGGTTTTGAGTTTTCGAAGGTCCATAGAAGCTGCTTCCCGAAATAGTGTCGGCAACGTCCCTGCGTCGGGACCGCGCCGTTTAAGATGTAAAAGCGATGAGTTGGAGCGAGATCAGTGCCGCACCGCGTAGCGCAGGGCCGCTTCGTAACCGTCCGCGCCCAGGCCGCTGATGAGGCCTACCGCCAGATCGGACAGATACGAGTGATGCCTGAAGGGCTCCCGCTTATACAGGTTGGACAAATGTACTTCAATAAATGGGATCGCGACCCCGGCCAGCGCATCGCGAACAGCGACGCTGGTATGCGTGTATGCCGCCGCGTTGATGATGATGAAGTCCGTGCCGTCTTGCCGCGCCGCCTGGATGCGATCGACCAGTGCGCCCTCGTGATTGCTCTGCCACGCCGTGAGCGTGGCGCCCAGTTCCCCTGCAAGCCGTTCCAGGTTTTCATTGATCTGCTGCAGCGTCAGACTGCCGTAGATATGAGGTTCCCGGGTGCCTAGCAGGTTCAGATTCGGGCCATGCAATACCAGTATGTTTTGCGCCATGCGCTTGCCAATGAGTGGATTGCCAATCTTGATTTGTTGGCAAAACAGCCGATAAACCAGCTTTTTACGCCAATTCCCACCATTTGTCCAACAGACTTACGCCTTCAAACCGGCCAGTGTCTGATCCAGATCCTGGGGCTGAATTTCACCCAGGATCTTCCGGTTAATTCCACCATCTGCATTGAAAACAACCGTAAAAGGCAAGCCGCCGCTAGGGTTGCCCAGCTTGCGCAGCACGTCGATGCCACCGGCGCCCAATACCCACAGCGGGTACGAAACCTGCACTTTCTCGACAAATTTCTGCATATTCGCCGCCGAATCAACGCCGATACCGACAAAGCGCACTTTCGGATATTTTTTCTGCAGGGCGTCGAGCTCGGGCATCTCCTTGACGCAAGGCGCGCACCAGGTCGCCCAGAAATTCACCAGCATGGGCTGGCCCTTCCAGCCATCCAGCGAATGCGAGGCGCCACTCAGGTCGGGCAGGCGCAGAGCCATCAGCGAGGCAACGGGATCGACCTGCGCGTCGGCAGCCTGGGGCGCCTGCGGCGCCTGGGACTTGCCGCGGCCCAGCCAGGTGAACACGCCGGCCGCGGTGGCGGCGGCGGCCACGCCGGCGGAAAGAATGAGACGTCGATTCATGGCGCGATCATAACCGCTGCCGCCGGTTTGCGCCTTGCGCCGGCACAGTCCGGTGCGCCGCCATGCAGAGCAGCCTGCCTCGCCTCTATATATACAATGCAGCACAGGAGAGTTTTTCAATGCATCTGCATATTCTTGGCATCTGCGGTACGTTCATGGGCGGGCTGGCGCTGATCGCGCGCGCCGCCGGACACAAGGTCACCGGCTGCGACGCGGGCGTCTATCCGCCCATGAGCACGCAGCTGGCCGAACAGGGCATCGAGCTGATCGAGGGTTTCGGTCCCGAGCAACTGGCGCTCAAGCCCGACCTGTACGTGATCGGCAACGTGGTCAGCCGCGGCAACCCGCTGATGGAAGCCATCCTGGAATCGGGCGCGCGCTATGTCTCCGGCCCGCAATGGCTGGGCGACAACATCCTGCCCGGCGCCCACGTGCTGGCGGTGGCCGGCACCCATGGCAAGACCACCACCAGTTCCATGCTGACCTGGATCCTGGAAGCGGCGGGCCTGGCGCCCAACTTCCTGATCGGCGGCGTGGCGCCCGACCTGCACGTCTCGGCCCGGTACAGCCCCACGCAGGGGCATTTCGTGATCGAGGCGGACGAGTACGACACGGCCTTCTTCGACAAGCGCTCGAAGTTCGTGCACTACCGCCCCCGCACCGCGATACTGAACAACCTCGAATACGATCACGCCGACATCTTTCCCGATCTGGCCGCGATCGAAACCCAATTCCATCACCTGGTCCGCACCATTCCCGGCTCGGGCCGCATCCTGCGCCCGACGCATTCCGACGCGCTGGACCGAGTGCTAGCGCGCGGCTGCTGGTCGGAAACGGTCACGTTCGGCGACGATGGCCGCTGGCAGGCGTCCGAACCCGACGCCGACGGCGCCTTCCTCGTCCGCCGCGATGGCCAGGACCTCGGCACGGTGCGCTGGTCGCTCGGCGGCGAGCACAACCGCATGAACGCGCTGGCCGCGCTGGCCGCCGCCGAACATGCCGGCGTGCCGGCAGCCCAGGGCATCGAGGCGCTGAGCCGCTTCGGCGGCGTCAAGCGCCGCATGGAGCTGCGCGGCACGGTCCAGGGCGTGAAGGTCTATGACGACTTCGCGCACCATCCCACCGCCATCGCCACCACCATCGCCGGCCTGCGCCGCCAGGTCGGGCAGGCCCGCATCCTGGCCGTGCTGGAACCCCGCTCCAACACCATGAAACTCGGCACCATGGCCGCCCGCCTGCCCGACGCGCTGGCCGGCGCCGACCTGGTGTTCTGCTTCGGCGCCAAGTCCGGCAAGCACGCGCTGGGCTGGGACCCGGCCGAAGTGCTGGCGCCGCTGGGCGCGCGCGCCAGCCATCGCGACGACATCGACGCGCTGGTGGACGCGGTGGTCCAGGCCGCCCGCCCCGGCGACCATGTGCTGGTCATGAGCAACGGCGGCTTCGGCGGCATCCACGGCAAGCTGCTGGACGCGCTGGAGCGACGCGCTTGAGGCGCGCAAGGACGACGCGATGAGCAGTTCGATCCTCTATCTGCACGGCTTCCGTTCGTCGCCGACCTCGTTCAAGTCCCGCCTGATGGCCGATGCCATGGCCGAACGCGGCCTGGCCGGCGCCTGGGCCTGCCCCCAATTGCCCGCCAGCCCGCGCCAGGCCATCGCCCTGGCCATGGATATCGCCCGCCGCCAGCTGGACGGCGCGCCCGATCCGCGCGCGCTGACGGTCATCGGCTCATCGCTGGGCGGCTTTTACGCCACCTGGCTGGCAGAGCAACTGGGCTGCAAGGCCGTGCTGCTCAATCCAGCCGTCGAGGCCCCGCGCGATCTGGCCACCCAGGTGGGCGAGCACCGCATGTATCATTCGGACGAACCCTTCGTTTTCCTGCCGGAATACGTGGACGAGCTGGCTGCTATCCACGCGCCCGCCATCACCCGGCCCGAGCGCTACTTCCTGGTGGCAGCCACGGGAGACGAAGTGCTGGACTGGCGCGAAATGCGCGACCGCTACGCGGGGTGCCGCCAGCGCATCGTGCAGGGCAGCGACCATGGCCTGTCCGACTTCGCCCGCTGGATGCCCGAGGTCCTGGAATTCGCGCTTGGCGCGGAACCGGTTCGCCCCCAATAATCCAATCTGTGCCCCGAACTCCATAACGACAGCAGCACCACGGCGACGCGTGCGCGCCGCCCAGGACGATCCACCACCATGTATGTGTTTTACGAAGACGACGGCAGCTTCAAGGCCGGCAATATCCTGTCCGAAACCGACGCCAGCCTGCAGGTGGAATCGGAATCCGGCAAGCGCAGCAAGATCAAGCGCGCCAATACGCTGTTCACATTCGCCGCGCCGGAACCCGCCGCGCTGATGAGCCAGGCGGCGACCGCCGCCGAGGCGCTGGACCTGCAGTTCCTGTGGGAATGCGCGCCCCAGGAGGAATTCGATTCCCCCGCCCTGGCCGCCGATTATTTCGGCCACGCCCCCACGCCGGTCGAACAGGCCGCGCTGCTGATGCGGCTGCACGGCGCGCCCGCCTATTTCCACCGCCGCGGCAAGGGTCGCTACCGCCCCGCTCCGCCCGACATCCTGGCCGCGGCGCTGGCCGCGCTCGAGAAAAAGCAGCGCCAGGCCGAGCAACAGCAGGAATGGGTGGACGCAATGGCCGCCGGCCGCCTGCCCGAGGAAATCGCCCAGGCGGCGGAATCCCTGCTGGTGCGCCCCGACAAGAACTCCCAGCAATGGAAGGCGCTGGACGCGGCCTGCACCAAGCTGGGCAAGACGCCCGACCGCCTGCTGCTGGACCTGGGCGCCTGGCCGCACGCGCTGGCGCTGCACAAGCGCCGCTTCCTGGCGGTGAATTTCCCGCGCGGCCTGGCCTTCCCCGATCTGCCGCTGCCCGCCTTCGAGCGCGAACTGCCGCTGGCGGATGCCGAGATCTATTCGGTGGACGACATCACCACCACCGAGATCGACGACGCGCTCTCGGTCACGACGCTGCCCGACGGCAAGCTGCGCGTCGGCGTGCACGTGGCGGCGCCGGGCATCGTGGTCACGCGCGACAGCGAGTTCGACAAGCTGGCGCGCGCGCGCCTGTCCACGGTCTACATGCCGGGCGACAAGATCCCCATGCAGCCCGACAGCGTCATCAGCGCCTTCTCGCTGGACGCCGGACGCGCGGTGCCTGCCCTGTCGCTATACGTGACGGCTGATCCCGAGACCGGCGAGGTCCTCGAATCGGAAACCCGCCTCGAACGCGTGATGGTGCGCGAGAACCTGCGCCACAACATGCTGGACGCGCAGGTCACTGAAGCCAGCCTGGCCGATCCTGCCGCCGAGCTGCCCTACGGCCACTGGCTGCGCCCGCTCTGGAAGCTGGCGCAGGCGCTGTCGGCGCAGCGCGAGAACGTGCGCGGCAAGCCCGAGAACAACTCGCGCGTCGAATACAGCTTCTACCTGGACGGCAACCCCGACGACCCGGACACTCCGGTGCGTCTGGTGCCGCGCCAGCGCAACGCGCCGCTGGACCGCATGGTGGCCGAGTACATGATCCTGGCCAACAACCTCTGGGGCGGACTGCTGCACCAGCATGGCGTGCCCGGCATCTACCGCTCCCAGCAGGCCGGCCGCGTGCGCATGAGCACGCAGGCGCTGCCGCATGAAGCCATCGGCGTGCCGCAGTACGCCTGGAGCACCTCGCCGCTGCGCCGCTACGTGGACCTGGTCAACCAGTGGCAGCTGATCGCGGCGGTCGAGCACGGCGTATCGGCGCGCCTGGTCGCGCCCTTCAAGCCGCGCGACGCCGACCTGTTCGCCATCATCGGCGCCTTCGACGCGCAATACGCGACCTGGGCCGAGTTCCAGAGCGCGATGGAACGCTACTGGTGCCTGCGCTGGCTCAAGCAGCACAACATCACCCGCACCGTGGCCCATGTGCTGCGCGACGACCTGGTGCGCTTCGGCAACGCGCCGCTGGTCACCCGCGTGGGCGGCATGCCCGAACTGGAACGCGGCACGGCGGTGGAGATCGACATCCTCGGCATGGACGAGCTCTCGCTCGAACTGGACTGCCGCTACCTCGGCCAGCTGGCGCCCGCCGCCCAGGCGGAACCGCAAGCCTGACCGCGCCCGCCGTCCCGCCCCGACGGGACGGCGGCTCGCGACTGCCCGCAGCCGCCGCGCTGCCGGTACACTTCCTCTCAAAAAGCCCCGCGCGACGCGGACCGCTGCCCGCTCCGGGCGACGGCCGCCTTGCCGTCGGCGGCACAAAACAATCATCAGATGGAGGAATGACATGCGCATTCTGCTGGTCGAGGACAACCTCGACCTGGGCGATGCCGTGGAAAGCAAGCTGCGCCTGGCCGGCCACAGCGTCCAATGGGCGCGCGACGGCCTGACGGCGCTGCGGCGCGGGCTGGACGAAACCTGGGACGCGCTGGTGCTGGACATCAACCTGCCCGGCAAGGACGGTTTCTCGGTCATCCGCGAACTGCGCGCGGCCGGACTGGAAGCGCCGGTGCTGGTCATGACCGCGCGCGCCGAGATCGAGGACAAGATCGACATGCTGGACCTGGGGGCCGACGACTATCTGGTCAAGCCCTTCGACCTGCGCGAACTCGAAGCCCGCCTGCGCGCGCTGATGCGCCGCCCTGCCGGCCAGACCAGCAGCGTCACGACCTACGGCAACCTGGGCCTGGACCTGGCCGCACGGGGCGTCAGCGTGGACGGCGCGCCGGTGGATCTGGGTCGGCGCGAATTCCGCCTGCTGGAAATCCTGCTGGGCAAGTTTGGCCAGACCGTGGCCAAGGAGCGCCTGATGAACCAGCTCTTCGACCTGGACGACGGCTCGCTCAATGCGCTGGAACTGCTGATCTCGCGCCTGCGCAAGAAGCTGGCGGGCGCCTCGGTGGATATCGTCACCGTGCGCGGCGTCGGCTACCTGGCCCGCCTGCACGAGACGCCGGCCGCGCCGAACGACGCCGGCGCCAGCCCGTCGACCCCGGGCTAGGCGATGAAGCCGGCCGCAAGCTTCTCGATCCGCCGCCGGGTATTCGCGCTGGGCGTCGCGCTGCTGGCCTGCGCCCTCATCGGCCTGTTCTTCTTCCTGCGCGGCTACGCCCAGCGCGCCGCCGAGCAGGCCTTCGACCGCCTGCTGGCGGCGTCGGCGCTGACCATCGCCGGCTCGGTCCAGATCGAGGACGACGGCGTGACCGTGGAGCCGCCCGTGTCCTCGCTGGCCATGCTGTCCGGCAGCGAACGGGTGTTCTACGAAGCCCTGGCCTCGAACGGCCGGCTGATCACCGGCTACGGCGACCTGGCGCCCGGCCTGCCGCTGGCGCAATCGGCCACGCCGGTCTACGCCTACCTGAGCTATCACGATGAACCCGTGCGCGTGGCCACCGTGGGCAGGCTGGTATCCGCCAGCCAGCACGCCGGCTGGGTGACGGTGCGCGTGGCCGAGACGCTGGGCTCGCGCGAAGCGCTGGCCGACGAGATCCTGGGCCGCAGCGTGCTGCCGCTGGTGGCGGTGGCGCTGGTGGCGCTGGGCCTCCTGTGGTTCGGCGTGCAGCGCGCCTTCGCGCCCCTGGCCGTGGTCGAGCGCGAGCTGCGGCGCCGCGCGCCGGACGATCTGCAACCCGTCTGCGCGCCAGTGCCGCAGGAAGTGAGCCGTCTGGTCGAGGCGCTGAACGCCTTCATGCACCGCCTGTCCGGCCTGATGAACACACTGAACACGCTGGTGGCCGACGCCGCCCACCAGGTCCGCACGCCGCTGGCCTCGCTGCGCGCGCAGGCCGAAGTCGCGCTGGAAGAACCCGACCCCGAACGCCTGCACGCCCGCATCCAGCGCATCCACCAGAACGCCACGCACGCCAGCCAGCTGATCAACCAGCTGCTGATGGACGCCACCATCACGCACCGGCTCGGCAAGGGCGCGCGCGCGCCGGTTGGCGTGGCCGAGGCCGTCAACGAAACGCGGCGCCGCATCGGGCCGCTGGAAGCGCAGCGCCTGCACATCGAAATCGCGCCCGAAGTGCGGCGCGCCCGTATCGCCGGCGACCGCGTGGCGCTGCGCGAGATGCTGCGCAACCTGGTCGACAACGCGCTGCGCTACGCCCCCGACGGCCCGGTCGAGATCCAGGCCACCCCGGTGGCCGGCTACCGGGTGGCGCTGACCGTGTCAGACCGCGGCCCCGGCATCGCCGACGATGAAAAGGAAGCCGTGCAGCAGCGCTTCACGCGTGGCCGCGCCGGCGAATCTCTGCCGGGCTCGGGCCTGGGCCTGGCGATCGTGCGTTCCGTGGCCGTCGCCCATGGCGGCTCACTGTGGCTGCAGGACCGCCCAGGCGGCGGCCTGAGCGCGCGCGTCATCCTGCCGCTGGCGCGCCATCACGCGGGCCGCAAGCTCGCGGCCTGGTTCGGCGCCGCCTGCGCCGCCAGCCTGATGCTGGCGGGCGCGCCGGGCGACGCGCGGGCCGCCGGCATCCCGGAGACCGTGACCCGCTACCCCGCGCCGCAGCCGTCGGCGCGCGTGCTCACCATCGCCGGCCCCACCGACACGCCGGTGGTGGCGCCGCTGATCCAGGGCTTCCAGTCGCAGCGGCCGGACGTGAGCGTGGTGTACCGGGAAATGGGTAGCCGCGAGCTGTACGAAGCCATGATCGCGGGCGAGCTGAAGGACGTGGACGTGCTGATGAGTTCGGCCGCCGACCTGCAGATCCGCCTGGCCAACGACGGCTACGCGCAGCGCTACGCCTCGCCCTACGCCGCCAAGCTGCCGTCCTGGGCGGTCTGGCGCAACGAGGTCTACGGCTTCACCTTCGAGCCCGCCGTCATCGTCTACAACCCCAGGCGCTACACCGAGGCCACGGTGCCGCGATCGCGCCAGGACCTGCTGCGCGCCCTGGAGCGCGACAAGGACAAACTGCACGGCCGCGTCGGCACCTACGACATCTCGGCCAGCAGCGTGGGCTACCTGATGGCCGAACAGGACGAACTGGTCTCGTCCAACTTCTGGGGCCTGGCCAACGCCTTCGGCCAGGTGGGCGTGCGCCTGGCCGCCACCAGCGCCGAGATCCTGAACGCCATCGAGCGCGACGAACTGGACCTGGGCTACAACATGCTGGGCTCCTACGCGCTGTCGCGCCAGGCCGCCGGCAGCGACATCGGCGTGGTCTTCCCGCAGGACTATGTACTGGTGCTGGCGCGCTCGGTGCTGATCGCGCGGCGCGCGCCCAACCCCGACCTGGCCCGCCAGCTGGTCGACTGGCTGCTGTCGCCGGCCGGCCAGCAGGTCGCCTCCAGCCACGCGGCGCTCGGCTCCATCATGGAAGACACGCCGGGTCGCTGGACTTCCGAAGCCGTGCTGGCGCGCTCGCGCGGCATCGTACAGCCCGTGGTGCTCAGCCCCGCCCTGCTGGTGGGCCTGGACCAGCGCCGCCATTCGCGCTTCGTGCAGAACTGGATCCGGCTGGTGACGGATACGCCGCCGCACAAGTGATGTGCCACCGCGACAATTCCTAGGGTTTTCCCCTGGCTCCGGTGCACGTCCATGACAGGACGCCGACAGACGCCGCCTCCTAAGAT
Organism: Achromobacter sp. 1011811831; assembly: GCF_059760905.1. Classification (NCBI taxonomy): domain Bacteria; kingdom Pseudomonadati; phylum Pseudomonadota; class Betaproteobacteria; order Burkholderiales; family Alcaligenaceae; genus Achromobacter; species Achromobacter sp. 1011811831. The sequence goes on along the minus strand of NZ_JCBANG010000002.1, from coordinate 16,960 downwards.
GCCCGCAAGCCGGATCGAGAGTCCGCTCGTACAACATCCCTCTGGAGACGACACCCATGCTTGCCCAGTCCAAACTGGCGGCGCCGCGCGCCGCCCTGCTCGCCGCCACCTTCGTCCTCGCCGCCGGCAGCGCCTACGCGCAACAGGTGCCCGCCGGGTATCCCGCCGACTACCAGAAGATCCTGGACGGCGCGAAGAAGGAAGGCAAGGTCATCATTTATTCGACCACCGACACCAAGGCCGCCGGCCCCATCATCAAGGGCTTCGAGGCGCTGTACCCGGACGTGAAGGTCGAATACAACGACATGAACAGCACCGAGCTGTACAACCGCTACATCAGCGAACAGGCCGCCGGCGGCAGCAGCGGCGACATCGTCTGGAGTTCGTCGATGGACTCGGCGCTGAAGCTGGCCACCGACTACGCGATGCAGTACAAGTCGCCCGAGATCGGCAAGCTGCCGGCCTGGGCCGTGTGGAAGGATTCGGCCTACGGCACGACCTTCGAGCCGGCCGTGTTCATCTACAACAAGCGCCTGATCCCGGCCGCTGAAGTGCCCACCACGCACGGCGCGCTGGCCAAGCTGATCGCCAGCCAGCCGGACAAGTTCAAGAACAAGGTCACGACCTACGACATCGAGAAGTCGGCCGTGGGCTTCATGCTGGCCGTGCAGGACAAGGCCAATGATCCCAAGTACTTCGACACGCTCAAGGACATCGCCAAGGGCGGCCTGATCGTGCAGTCGTCCACCGGCACCATGATGGAACGCGTGTCCTCGGGCGAGAACCTGATCGGCTACAACATCCTGGGCTCGTACGCCGAGACCCGCGCCAAGAACGATCCGTCGCTGGGCGTGGCCTACCCGACCGACTACGCGCTGGTGCTGTCGCGCGTGGCCTTCATCAGCAAGAAGGCCAAGAACCGCAACGCCGCCAAGCTGTGGATGGACTACATGCTGTCGCAGAAGGGCCAGGACATCATCGCCAACCAGGCCGACCTGGCCTCGGTGCGCGACGACATCCCCGGCGACAACGACGTCGACGGCATGACCAAGAAGCTGGGCGCCTCGCTCAAGCCGATCCCGGTCAACGAAACGCTGCTGGACTACCTGGAGCAGAACAAGCGCCTGGAATTCATCAAGCAGTGGCGCGCCGCGGCCGGCAAGTAAGCCCGCCGCCGCCGGGACGCGAGCGCCGTCCCGGCAGCGCCTGACACGCGTCGGGCGGCGACCCTCCGCCCCAGCCCCGCCGCCACGCCCGCCCCGCCGGCGGCGCGGCCCGCGTACCCCGAACACAGGATTTCCCCATGCAGTCATTGCGCAGAAAATGGCAGTCCCTGCCGCGCGGCGTGGTGGTGCTGATCACGGCCCTGGCCATCTACGTGCCGCTGTCGTTCATCATCATCCAGAGCTTTCTGTCCGCGCCCTTCTTCTCGCCGTCCAAGGTCTTCAGCCTGGACGCGTTCCGCTTCATCTTCGCGGATTCCGATTTCTACAAGGCGCTCAAGAGCGGCTTCATCCTGGCCTTCGGCCTGGCCGCCATCGCCATTCCGCTGGGTGGCATGCTGGCCTTCCTGATGATCCGCACCGACCTGCCGGGTCGCCGCTGGATCGAGCCGCTGATCCTGGTGCCGATCTTCGTGTCGCCCATGGTGCTGGGCTTCGGCTACGTGGTGGCCGCCGGCCCGGTCGGCTTCTTCTCGACCTGGGCGCAGAGCCTGCTGGGCTTCGTGCCCTGGAACGTCTATTCGCTCACCAGCATCGTCATCATCGCCGGCCTGACCCACGTGCCGCACGCCTACCTGTACATCTCGTCGGCGCTGCGCAGCATGGGCTCGGACGTCGAGGAAGCCGCGCGCGTGGCCGGCGCCTCGCCGTTGCGCGTGATGGTCTCGGTCAGCCTGCCGATGGTGCGGCCGGCCATGCTGTACGCCACGGTGCTGCTGTTCTTCCTGGGCCTGGAGGTGTTCGGCCTGGTGCTGGTGCTGGGCGATCCCGAAGGCAACCTGGTGCTGGCGACCTATCTGTACAAGCTGACCAACAAGCTCGGCATCCCGTCCTACCACCTGATGGCCGCCGTGGCCGTCGTGCTGATCTGCATGACCATTCCGCTGGTCATGCTGCAGCGCCGCCTGATGCGCACCGCCAACCGCTTCGTCACCGTCAAGGGCAAGGCCTCGCGCGCGCGCCCGCTGCCGCTGGGCAAGTGGCGCTGGGTGGCGGGCGCGGTCGTCGCGTTCTGGCTGCTGGTCACCATCGTGGTGCCGCTGCTGGGCGTGCTGCTGCGCGCCTTCGTGTCGAACTGGGGCATGGGCGTGTCGCTGCTGGACGTGCTGTCGCTGGACGCGTTCCGCACCGTGCTCTCGCAGCCCAACCTGATGCGCGCCATCGTCAACTCGGTCGCCATCGGCGTGTTCGGCGGCGCGCTGGCCGTGTTCTGCTACACCTTCGTGGGCCTGGCGATGCACCGCAAGCCGGACAATGTCACGCGCTTCATGGACTACAGCGTGCTGGTGCCGCGCGCGGTGCCCGGCCTGCTGGCCGGCCTGGCCTTCCTGTGGGTGTTCCTGTTCGTGCCGATGTGGCTGGACAACGCGCTGGACGCCGACCTGGGCGGCTGGCTGTCGGGCCTGCCCTTCGCCGAATGGCTGCGCGAGAACTTCATCGAATGGCTGCGCGCCATGCGCAGCACCATCTTCAGCGTGTGGCTGGCCTACACCGTGGTCTGGATGGCCTATGGCCTGCGCCTGATCTCGTCGACGCTGCTGCAGGTGGGCCCCGAGCTGGAAGAGGCCGCCCGCAGCGCCGGCGCGCGCCGCGGCCAGGTCACCCGCCACGTGACGGTGCCGCTGGCCAAGTACGGCCTGATCGGCTCCTGGCTGCTGATGTTCCTGATCTTCGAGCGCGAATACTCCACCGGCGTCTACCTGCTGTCGCCCGGCACCGAGACCATCGGCTCCATGCTGGTGTCCTTGTGGGCCTCGGGTGCCATCGACATCGTGGCCGCGCTTTCCTTCATCAATATCGTTCTGGTCGTCATCGGCCTGGGCATCGCCCTGCGATTCGGAGTCAAACTTCATGATTGAGCTTTCTGTTGAAGACCTGCACCTGGACTACGGCGACAACCCGGTGCTCAAGGGCGTGTCGATGCAATTGCGCCAGGGCGAAGTGGTATCCCTGCTGGGTCCGTCCGGCAGCGGCAAGACCACGCTGCTGCGCGCCGTCGCCGGCCTGGAAGGCCCAAAGCGCGGCCGCATCACCATCGGCGAGCGCGTGGTCTACGACGGCGCCGCGCGCAGCGAGATCCCGGCCGAGGAACGCAACCTGGGCCTGGTGTTCCAGTCCTATGCGCTGTGGCCGCACAAGACCGTGTTCGACAACGTCGCCTACCCGCTCAAGCTGCGCAAGACGCCGCAAGCCGAGGTCCGCGAACGCGTGCAGGCCGTGCTGGACCAGCTCGGCCTGGGCAAGCTCGGCCAGCGCCATCCGCACCAGCTGTCCGGCGGCCAGCAGCAGCGCGTGGCCATCGGCCGCGCGCTGGTGTACAGCCCGCCCGTGATCCTGCTGGACGAACCGCTGTCCAACCTGGACGCCAAGCTGCGCGAAGAGGCCCGCGCCTTCCTGCGCGAGCTGATCGTGCGCCTGGGCCTGTCGGCGCTGATGGTCACGCACGACCAGAGCGAGGCCATGGCCATCTCCGACCGCATCCTGCTGCTGAACAACGGCAAGATCGAGCAGCAGGGCACGCCCCAGGAAATGTATGGCTCGCCCAACACGCTGTTCACCGCCGAGTTCATGGGCAGCAACAACCGCCTGAGCGGCAAGGTCGCCGAACTGCGCGACGGCCAGGCCCGCATCGAGGGCGCTGGCTGGGCGCTGTGGGGCAAGGCCGCGCCCGGACTGGCCGCCGGCCAGGACGCCACCGCCGTGATCCGGGTGGAACAGGTGCGTCTGGCGGACGATCCCGACGGCAATCACCTGGAGTTGCCGCTGGTGACCAGCATGTACCTGGGCGACCGCTGGGAGTACGTGTTTCGCAGCGCACAGGCCGATCCGGCCGCCCTGGCGCTGCGCGCCTACGGCGCCGAGGGCCGCGAACCCGGAGCCTGCCGCCTGGCCCTGCCGGCCCGGCATGTATGGGTGTTCCCCAATCAGTAATCGGCCCGCTCCGGCTGGTGTCGCCGCCCGCGGCGGCGCCAGCCCCTGACACACGTCGGCAAGCTGCGCGGGGCTTACAATGCCTGCGTGCAAAGCCTTGCTGATTCCCCCTCCCCGCCGAGCCGTTACCTGCGGTGGCTGGGCGCGCCCGCCCAGCACTACCTGCGCATCGGCCTGGCGATCTCGCTGTTGGTGCACGCCGGCGCGCTGGCGTGGCGCTTCGGCGCGCCCGCCCTGAGCAAGCCCGCCTCGCCCAGCCTGGAAGTGCTGCTGCTGAACGCCCGCAGCGAGACGCCGCCCGACGCCGCGCGCGCCCAGGCCCAGAACCAGATGAGCGGCGGCGGCAACGCCGAACGCGGCCTGGCCACCACCCCGCTGCCCCAGACCGGCGCCTCGGCCGAGACCATCGTGCTGGAAGCCATGCGCAAGCGCCAGGTCCAGCTCGAGGCCGAGCAGACCCGCCTGATGACCCAGCTGCAGGCCCGCGACAAGGCCGGCGCCGAGCGCCAGGCCGTCAATCCCTGGCCGGACGGCGCCGACCATGGCCGCGACGCCGAAGAGCAGGCCAGCGTGATCCAGAATTCCCAGGTGGCGGCCCTGGCCGCGCGCGTGCAGCAGTACAGCGCTGAACCGCGCAAGCAATTCGTGGCGCCGTCGGCCGAAGCCTCGCGCTACGCCGCCTACCTGGACGCCTGGCGCACCCGGGTGGAATCCGTGGGCACGCAGCACTACCCGGACGAGGCGCGCGGCCGCATCTACGGCTCGCTGCGCCTGACCGTGTCGATCCGCGCCGACGGCAGCATCGCCAACGTCGAGATCGACGAACCATCTCCGCACGCGGTGCTGAACCAGGCCGCGCGGCGCATCGTGCAGCTGGCCGCGCCGTTCCCGCCCTTCCCGCCCGAGATCGCGCGCGACACCGACGTGCTGGTTATCACCCGCAGCTGGCACTTCGTCAACGACACCCTGGAAACCCAAGCCCCATGACCGAGGCCCGCTACGCCGTGATCGGCAACCCGATCGCCCACAGCCGCTCCCCGCAGATCCATGCCATGTTCGCCCGCCAGACCGGTCGAGCGCTGCGCTATGACCGGCTGCTGGCACCGCTGGACGCTTTCGTGGCGACGACGGTGGCCTTCGTCGCCGAGGGCGGGCTGGGCCTGAACGTGACGGTGCCCTTCAAGCAGGAGGCCTGCGCGCTGGCGGCCGGCAACCTGTCCGACCGCGCCAGGCTGGCAGGCGCCGTCAACACGCTGTCCTGGCGCGACGGCGCCTGGCACGGCTGCAACACCGACGGCGTGGGCCTGGTGTCGGACCTGCTGCGCCTGGGCCTGCGCCTGGACGGCGCCCGCGTGCTGCTGGTCGGCGCCGGCGGCGCCGCCCGCGGCGTGCTGCAGCCGCTGGCGCAGGCCGGCTGCGCCCGCATCCATATCGTCAACCGCACCGCCGCCCGCGCGCTCGAACTGGCCGAGGCCTGGCGCGCCAGCGGCGCCGGCCTGACGGTCCAGGTCACGGCCGGCACGCTCGCCGAGGCGGCGACGCCCGGCGGCTGGGACGCGGTCGTCAACGCCACCGCCAGCGGGCTGGCCGATGCCGCCCCCGACCTGCCCGGCGGCCTGTATGCCCCCGGCGCGCTGGCCTACGACATGATGTACGGCGCCGCCCCCACCGCCTTCATGAAACAGGCCGGGGCCGACGGCGCCGCGCGCACGGCGGACGGCCTGGGCATGCTGGTGGGCCAGGCGGCCGAGAGCTTCCATATCTGGCACGGCCTGCAGCCCGATCCCGAGCCCGTGCTGGCGGCGCTGCGCGCCGATCTGGCGGCGGGACGCTGAAGGCATGGCGGGCCGCGCCGGCAAGGGCCGCAGGTCCTGGTTCCGGATCATCACCGGCGTGATGATGGCGCTGGTCTGCGCCGTGCTGCTGTACCAGTTCTGGCTGTTCGGCCTGGTGGTCTGGTACAAGTACCAGAACCCCGGCACCAGCGCGGTGATGCGCGAGGAGTACGCGCGGCTCAGCGAAGGCCACGCCGACTTTCGCCTGCAGCATGAATGGGTGCCCTACGACAAGATCAGCAACTCCCTGAAGCGGGCGGTCGTGGCGGCCGAGGACTCGAATTTCACCGAGCATGACGGTGTGGAATGGGAGGCTATCCGCAAGGCCTGGGAATACAACCAGAAGCAGGAGGAGGCCGGGCGCAGCAAGATGCGCGGCGGCTCCACCATCACCCAGCAGCTGGCCAAGAACCTGTTCCTGTCGAGTTCGCGCAGCTATGCGCGCAAGGGCCAGGAACTGGTCCTGACCTACATGATCGAACACGTCATGAGCAAGGAACGGATCCTGGAGTTGTATCTGAACGTGGCCGAATGGGGCGTGGGCGTGTTCGGCGCCGAAGCGGCCGCGAAGCACTATTTCAACGCCTCGGCCGCCGGCCTGGGCGCCAGCCAGTCGGCCCGCCTGGCCGCCATGCTCCCCAACCCGCGCTTCTACGATCGCAATCGCAACTCCAACTATCTGAACTCGCGGGTCGGCGTGCTGACCCGCCGCATGCAGATGGTCGACATCCCCTGAACAGGATCCGCCCCCGCCGAGGCGAACCCACCCGCCACTCCCCCCGAAACTCCCCGCAAAAAATATTTCCGGCGCCGCCCCCCATGTCGGGCGGCCGGATTTGTTAAGCTTTCACGTTTACGCGCTTTCCTCAGACCGTCCTTTTTCATGCGTACCGCCCGTCGCTACCTGGCCCGCGAAATCTATCGCTCCTGCGCTGTGGTCCTTTTGGCCCTGCTGGGCCTTTTCACGTTCTTCGCGATGGTGGACGACCTGGACAACGTGGGCGAAAAGTTCACGATGATGGCGCTGCTCTACATGCAGGCGCTGGCCCTTCCCACCCGTCTCTACGACCTGCTGCCCATCGGCCTGCTGATCGGCGCCATCCTGGCGCTGGCCGGCCTGGCGCAACGCAACGAACTGGTGATCCTGCGCGTGTCCGGGGTCAGCGGCATGCGCCTGCTGCGCATGCTTTGGATCGTCACCATCCCGCTGATGATCGGCGCAGCGCTGCTGTCCGAATACGTCACGCCCTGGGCCGAGATGAAATCCGGCGAAGCCAACCTGGCCCTGCGCGGCAAGGCCGGCGGCGACCGCCTGAACAGCGGCTACTGGTTCAAGGAACCCACCGCCAACGGCGGCACCCGCATCATCAACATCGGCGACCTGAAGGGCGACGGCCAGGTGGCCAACGTCACTCTGTACGAGTTCAAGAAGAACCTGACGCTGTCGGTGCTGTCGACGGCGCCCGTTGGCGTGTTCTCCCATGGCGACCTGGTGCTCAAGGACGTGTCCGAGACGCGCCTGGACGACGAGGCCGCCGACGCGCTGGCCAACGCCCGCCCGCCCAAGAATCCGCCGGCCGCCGTGGTCAAGGTACCCGAGCGCACCATCGACACCACGCTGAGCGCCGAGCGCCTGATCGCCCGCGTGCTGACGCCCGAGCGCATGTCCATCGTGACGCTGCTCGACTATGTGGATTATTTGCGCAACAACCAGCTTCAATATGGTCGACAGGTCGTGGCCCTGTGGCGCAAACTGGCGTATCCGTTCACGCTGCTGGTCATGATCACCATCGCCGCCCCCATCGGCCTGATGCAGACGCGCCGGGGCGGCGTGGGCGCGAAAGTCTTCATCGGCATCCTGCTGGGCGTGGGCTTCTTCATGCTTAACCAGCTGGCGTTGAACGTGGGCATGTTGGGCAAATGGCCGCCCTGGCTGACCGCCTTGGGCCCGAACATCGGGGCCATGATCCTCGCCTTCGGCGCCATGTCCTACATGGAATACCGCCACGCCCTGGCGCGGTTCTTCCAACAACGCTGGCCCTGGAGCAAGAGTCCCGCATGAACGGCAGTATCTGGATGATCGGCGACGTGCAGGGTTGCTGCTCGCCGCTGGATCGCTTGCTGTCCCATCCCGAGCTGGCGGGCGATCCGCACTCGCGCCTCTGGTTCGCCGGCGACCTGGTCAATCGCGGCCCGGAATCGCTGGCCACCCTGCGCCGCATCATCGATCTGGGCGACCGCGTCACCGCCGTGCTCGGCAACCACGACCTGCACCTGCTGGCCGCGGCCGCCGGCGTGCGCAAGCCGTCCAAGTCCGACACGCTGGAAGACATCCTCCGCGCGCCCGACGCCGCCGCCCTGATCGACTGGCTGCGCTTCCGCCCGCTCGCGCATTTCGAGCAGAACCACCTGATGGTCCACGCGGGCACGCTGGCGAAATGGGACGTGGCCAAGACCCTGGCGCTGGCCAGCGAGGTTCAGGACGCGCTGCGCGGGCCGAACTGGCAGAAGGCGCTGCAGAAGATGTACGGCAACGAGCCGGCCACCTGGAAGGAAGACCACACGGGCGGCAAGCGCATGCGCGTCATCATCAACGCGCTCACCCGCATCCGCCTGTGCACGCCCAACGGCCACATGGAATTCGCCACCAAGGTCGCGCCCGGCGCCTGGCCGCCCAACCTGATGCCCTGGTTCGACGTGCCCAATCGCGCCACGCGCGACGTCACCACCGTCTTCGGCCATTGGTCCACGCTGGGCCTGCTGCTGCGCCCGGACGTGATCTGCCTGGACACCGGCTGCGTCTGGGGCGGCGCGCTGACCGCGCTGCGCCTGCAGGACCGCAAGCTGGTGCAGGTGAAGTGCTCGCGCTTCCAGGATCCGAACGCCGAATGAGGCATGCCTGCCGGCCCGACGACGGGTCCGGCGGCGCTCACCCCCGATAACTACAGCGCCCGCTGAATCGCGTCGCGCGCCTGGTGCGACAGCTCCAGCCGCGTCGGCAGGCTGCCGTCCGCGTTGCGGGTCGCCAGCGGCGGCAGGAACACGACTTCGACGGACAGGCCGGTGGTGCCCATGACGCGCCACAGATTGGCGACCAGGCTTTCGTCGCCGATGAAGGCGGCGAAGCCGCTGCGCTGGCCATGCTGCAGGAAGCGCAAGGCCACGGGCTGGATCTCGACGGCGGCCGCGCGGGCCGGTTCGAACAGGCTGGCATGAAACGGACGCAGCTCGCTGCCCTCGCTGGTCGTGCCCTCGGGAAACAGGCCCACCGCATCGCCCTGGCGGAAACGCGCCTGCATGGACTCGCCCATCGCGTGCACCGCGTGGCGCTGGCCGCGCTCGATGAACAGCGTGCCGGCGCCGGCCACCAGCCAGCCGATGACGGGCCAGCTGCGGATCTCGCTCTTGGCCACGAAGGACGTGGCGCGCGCCGAGTTCAGCACGAAGATATCGATCCAGGACACGTGATTGGCCACCAGCAGCACGGGACCGGTCATGCGCGGTTGGCCCCGGAAGACGACCCGCACGCCACAGGCGGCCATGAGGAAGCGCGACCAGCTGCGGTTGAGCCAGGCGCGCGATTTGGGTCTGAGCCATGGATACACCAGGCCCACGCAAAGCAGGCCGAACACGATCCACGGCAGGACGAGGATGAGCCGAAGGACAAAGCGCAGCAGCTTCAAGCAGGAGTCTCCCAGGCCAGGCTGCCACCCACCACGGTGACGCGTACGCGGCCGGGCAGCATCATACCCGCGAACGGGCTGAGGGCGCTGCCACAAGGCAGCATTGCGGAATCCGGCGCCTGTTCCGCGTCCAGGTCGACCAGGCACAGATCGGCGGGCGCGCCCGGGGCCAGGGTGCCGGCCAGGGCCATGCCGCTCGGCGCTTGCGGCGCCACGGCGCGCAGCACGGCCGCGGGACCGCTGGTCACCCGCGCCAGCGCCTCGGCCAGCGGCACACGCTGGTCGCGCGCCCATTTCAGCGTCAGCGGCAGCAGCGTGGCCAGTCCGGGCGCGCCGGGCTGGGCCTCGGCGTAGGGCGCGGCCTTGCCGGCCGCCGTCACCGCCGTATGGTCCGAACACAGCGCATCGACGGTGCCGTCGGCCAGCGCGGCACGGATGGCGTCGCGATCGCGCTGGCCGCGCAGCGGCGGCAGCAGGCGGTAGCGGGCATCGAAGAATCCGATGTCCACGTCGGTCAGGTGCAGGTGATTGGCCGACACGTCGCAGCTGACGGGCAGTCCCTCGCGCTTGGCCGCGCGCACCAGCGCCAGGCCGGCTGCGCTGGACAGGCGCGACAGGTGCAGGCGCGCGCCGGTGTCGCGCTGCAATTCGAACAATGTTTGCAGGGACACTGTTTCAGCCAGGTCCGGCAGGCCTTCCAGGCCCAGCCGCGCCGCATAGGCGCCGCCGGCCGCCGAGGCGCCGCGCGCCAGCCAGGGATCCTGCGGCCGCAGCCACAAGGCCAGGCCGGCGCCGGCGGCGTAGCGCATGGCGTTCCATAGCAGGCGGGTATCACTCAGGCCAGCCTCGCCCTGCCCGAACGCCAGGCAGCCCGCCTGGGCCAGCAGGCGCAATTCGGCCAGGGCCTCGCCGCGCAGGCCCGGCGTCAGCGCGCCCACGGCGTGGATGCGGCACGGTCCGGCCGGCGATTCATTCAGGAAGGCATGCACCCGCGCGGGATCGTCCAGCATGACGCCGCCATCGGGCGGCTGCACCAGCCGGGTCACGCCGGCCGCCAGCGCGGCGCGCTGCGCATCCGGCGACGGCGAAGCATCGGGATTGGCCACGCGCGCGCACAGGTCCACCAGGCCCGGCAGCACCGCCAGGCCGTCGGCCTCGATGCGCCGATCGGCGCGGAATCCCGCTGGCGCGACGTCCACGGCGGCCACATGGCCGTCGACGATGTACAGGTCCGCCCGCCGGTCCACGCCGGCGGCGGGATCGATCAGCCTGCCATTGGCGATATGCAGGCTCATGCGCGACTCCCCGGGGCCAGCGCGCGGCCCAGCGATTCCGCCAATAGGCGCAGCGCCGCCAGCCGCAGCCCGTGCTCCAGCGCATCCCGCTCATGGCCGGCCCGCGCCAGCGCGGCGTCGAACGTGGCCTCGGCTTCGATGCCGGCCTGAAGCCCGGCGGCGGACAGCAGCAGCGCATCGGGCCGCGCCAGGGCCAGCGCCCGCGGGCTGAGCCGGTAGCCGGCGGCGTAGTCGCGCGGCGACGGCAGTCGCCCGGCGGCGACCGCCTCGGCGCTCAGCGGCAACAGGATGATGACGTCGGCATCGCGCAGCCCCTCGTCCAGCGCGCTGAACGGAAATACGCCCAGCTGCGGCAGGCCCTCGGGCAGCAACGCCGGCGGCGCGGCCACGCGCAGCTCGGGCACTCCCAGCGTGGTGAGGGCATGGATCAGGGAACGGGCCAGGCCCGAATGGCGCACGTCTCCCACCAGCGTGACGACCAGGCGCGTCAGGTCGGGCTTGGCGCGCAGGATGGCGCGCAAGAGCGCCAGCGCGGCCAGCGGATCGGCATGAACGCCGTCGCCCGCGTTCAGGACGCGCAGGCCCGGCGCGGCGGCGTGGTCGAAGCCACCATCAAAGAGACTGTTTCCGAAAAGACCGCCTGCGGCAGCGCCGCCGCCCCGCGCCTGCGTGGCGGCCCAGTGCGTCGCCGCCCACAGCGCGGCGCCGCTGGCGGGATGGCCCAGCACCAGGATGCCGGGCGGCAAGCCGACCACGGCTTCGGCCAGCGGCTCGGCGGGATCCAGCGCCGTGACGGGCAGCAGCAACTGTTCGGCGGCGCGCCAGTAGGCCGCGCGCGTGGCGCGACGCGTGTCGGGCAGGCGCAGGAACACCGGCGGCAGCGGGCCGTAGCCTGCCGCTGGCCAGGAGGGTTCATCGGCCGCCGCCGCCGTCTCCAGCAGCCGCTCGGCATGGCGGCGCGGCAGGCCTTCCGTGCTGAGCAGGTGTATCAGTTCGCCGCGGCGGTCGAGTTGCGGATTGAGCATGGGCGTCGCGCCGGCGTCAGGCGGGCAAGGCGTCCAGATAGCGCTGCAGGATCACGGCCGCGGCCATGGCGTCGTCGGCGGCGTGCGTGCCCAGCAGGCGCTGCGCCTCCATGCTGGAGCCGCGCTCGTCGACCAGCTCCACCGCCATGCCGAAGCGGCCGTTCAGTTGATTGGCGAAGCGACGGCAGCGCGCGGTGGCCGGCTGTTCGCCGCCGTCTGCGGTCAACGCCAGGCCCACGACCAGGCGCTGCGGCTGCCATTCGCGCAGCAACGCCTCGATGCGCGCGAAGCGCGCGTCGCGCACTTCACCGTGAATGATCTCCAGCGGCCGGGCGTGGCGCGTCAGCGTGTTGCCGATGGCCACGCCGATCTTCTTCTCGCCGAAGTCGAAGGCCAGCAGGGTTTCTTCAGGCATGGCCCGCGTCGCCCGCCAGCATCACCGGATCGATGCCCAGCAGCTTGAGCGCGGCGGGATAGCGTTCCTCGGGCGGCACGTCGAAGATGATGTGATCGTCGGCGCCCACGCTCAGCCAGGCGTTCTGGCCCATCTCGCTTTCGAGCTGGCCCGCGCCCCAGCCGGCGTAGCCCAGCGTGACCAGCATGCGCGCCGGCCCCTTGCCGTCGGCGACGGCCTGCAGCACATCGCGCGAGGTGGTCAGCGCCATGTCGCCCAGCTTGATGCTGGAGCTGTAGTCGCCGGCCGGCGCGTGCAGCACGAAGCCACGGTCGGTCTGCACCGGGCCGCCGAAGAACACCAGCGTGTCCTTGACCGGGCCGATCTCCAGCTCCAGGTCGATGCGCTCGAACAGCGTGCCCAGCGTCAGGTCGGTGGGCCGGTTGATGACCAGGCCCAGCGCGCCGCGCTCGGTGTGCTCGCAAATGTAGATGACGGAGCCCGCCAGGCTGCCCTCGACCATGCCGGGCATGGCGATCAGGAACTGGTTGGCGAAATTGGCCGCCTGCGTCGTCGTGTCTTCGTGGTGTTGTTCCGTCATGGCAACCCCTAGCCTAGTAGTCTGATTAAACCCCGGGGCCGGGCCGCTGACGCGGCCCTCCCATGCTTGGCGGCAGACCATTCTTGCAGTGACCAGGACGGGGCCGCGCCCCGTCCCGCTAGCCCTGGCGGAATATGTCGGCTTGAGCGGATTCAGATTTCCATCAGTTCGAAATCCTCTTTGCGCGCGCCGCATTCGGGACAGACCCAGTTCGGCGGCACGTCTTCCCAGCGGGTGCCGGGAGCGATCCCTTCGTCGGGCAGGCCGGCTTCTTCATCGTAGACCCAGCCGCAAATCAGACACATCCAAGTACGCATAGCTCTCTCTTACATCAAATCCCGGTTACTGCCCGCGCAGCGGGGGCAGGGCAAAGACGGGGTGCATCCATTAGAATGGGGACAATCTTACCGAAACCCAATAGGGGTTCCCCTGATTCTCCGCAAACGGGTCGGGGCGCCCTTGATCTAGCGCTGTCCACGTGGCTCCCGTTACCCCCCCTCTCGTTTTGGTCCTCGGTCCGCTCGATCCTTCGGGCGCCGACGGTTTGCCGGCAGACGCCGTCACCTGCGCCCGCCTGGGCTGCCACGGCCTCGCCGCGGTCACGGCCCTGACCGTGCAGGACACCGCCGGCATCGAGGAAATCCACCCCGTTTCGCCAGACTTGCTGGACGATCAGGCGCGCTGCCTGCTCGAAGACATGTCCGTGCAGGCCATCAAGGTGGGCGGACTATACACCGCCGAAACGGCAAGCGTGGCGGCGCAGATCGCCGCCGACTACAGCCAGGTCCCGCTGGTGCTGCACCTGGGCCAGCGCGCCCAGCTGCCGCCGACCGACGCCGCCGACGAGGACGACGCCGACGATCTGCTGGCGGCCACGCTGGAGCTGGTGCTGCCGCAGACCGACCTGCTGGTCATCGAGCACCTGCGCCTGGCGCAGTGGCACGCCGACGGCGACATCGATATCGGGGACGCACCTACTCCCATGCACGCCCTGGTGGCGGCCGGCGCCCAGTGGGTGCTGGTGCTGGGCAGCCCGCAACGGCCCGGCCACTACGCCAACGTGCTGCTCGGCCCCGGCGGCCAGACCAGCACCTATCCCTGGCAGGCGCCGCCCGATCGCAACGGCGACGCCGGCGGCCTGGCCGCCACGGCCATCACCGCCATGCTGGCGCGCGGCCTGGAAATGCCCGAGGCCGTGCGTCAGGGCCTGGCCCACGCCGACGCCGCCGTCGCCTCCAGCTTCCTGCCCGGCATGGGCCGGCGCATCCCCTACCGGATCCAACCGCAATGAAAGCCCTGCGTTTTCCCGCCGGCCTGTACGGCGTGACGCCCGAATGGGATGACACCGAACGCCTGCTGCAGGCCGTGCGCGCTGCCGCCGAGGGCGGCATGCGCGCGCTGCAGCTGCGCCGCAAGAACGTGCCCGACGCCGAACGCGCCGCCCAGGCGCGCGCGCTGGCGCCGCTGTGCCGCGAGCTGGGCGTGGTGTTCCTGATCAACGACGACTGGAAGCTGGCGCTGGACGTCGGCGCCGACGGCGCCCACGTGGGCCGCGACGACGACAGCCTGGCGCGCATCCGCGCCGAGGCGGGCCCCGACCTGATCCTGGGCGGCTCCAGCTACGACGATCTGAACCGCGCCCGCGAACTGCTCGACGCCGGCGCCGACTACATCGCCTTCGGCGCCATGTTCGCGTCCACCGTCAAGCCCGATACCGTGCGCGCGCCGCTGTCGGTGCTGACCGAGGCCAGGAAGCTGGTGGAGACGTTCGACGGCCCCCGGCCCGCCGTGGTCGCCATCGGCGGCATCACGCCCGACAACGCGCGCCTGGTGGCCCAGGCCGGCGCCGACTCGATCGCCGTCATCACCGCGCTGTTCGCCGCGCCCAGCGTGCGCGCCGCCGCGGCCGCCTGCGCAGCGCCCTATTCCATCAACCCCAAATCCAAGCCCTGACCGCCATGTCCAGCAACGCCCAGCTCTTCGAACGCGCCTGCCGCAGCATTCCCGGCGGCGTCAACTCGCCCGTGCGCGCCTTCCGCTCCGTGGGCGGCACGCCGCGCTTCATCAAGCGCGCGCAAGGCCCCTACGTCTGGGACGCCGAGGACAAGCAGTACATCGACTACGTGGGCTCCTGGGGTCCGGCCATCCTGGGCCACTCGCATCCCGAGGTCGTGCGCGCGGTGCAGGAAGCCGCCGTCCACGGCCTGTCGTTCGGCGCTCCCACCGAGGCCGAGATCGAACTGGCCGAAACGCTGATCGCCCGCCTGCCGTCGCTGGAACAGGTGCGCCTGGTCAGCTCCGGCACCGAGGCCACCATGACGGCCATCCGCCTGGCGCGCGGCGCCACCGGACGCGCCAAGATCGTCAAGTTCGAAGGCTGCTACCACGGCCATTCCGACAGCCTGCTGGTCAAGGCCGGCTCGGGCCTCCTGACCTTCGGCAATCCCAGCTCGGCCGGCGTGCCGCCCGAATTCGTCGCGCACACGCTGACCCTGGAATACAACAACCTGGACGCCGTGCGCGAGGCCTTCGCCCAGCACGGCGCGGACATCGCCTGCATCATCGTCGAGCCGGTCGCCGGCAACATGAACCTGATCAAGCCGGCCGCGGGCTTCCTGGAAGGCCTGCGCGAGGTCTGCACGGCCCATGGCGCGCTGCTGATCTTCGACGAGGTGATGACCGGTTTCCGCGTCGGCCCGCAAGGCGTGCAGGGCCTGACCGGCGTCAAGCCCGACCTGACCACGCTGGCCAAGGTGATCGGCGGCGGCATGCCGGTGGGTGCCTTCGGCGGCAGCGCCGACATCATGAAGCACATCGCCCCGCTGGGCGGCGTCTACCAGGCCGGCACGCTGTCGGGCAACCCGGTGGCCGTGGCAGCGGGCCTGGCCACGCTGCGCCTGATCGCCGCGCCCGAATTCTACGAAAAGCTGTCGGCCCAGACCGCCAAGCTGGCCCAGGGCCTGCAGGAGCGCGCCCGCGCCGCCGGCCTGGCCTTCTCGGCCGACTCGGTGGGCGGCATGTTCGGCATCTACTTCAGCGAGCGCATCCCCGCGTCCTTCGCCGAAGTCTCGGCCTGCGACACCGCGCGGTTCAATCGCTTCTTCCACGCCATGCTGGACCACGGCGTGCATTTCGCGCCGTCCGCGTTCGAAGCCGGCTTCGTCTCGGCCACGCATGACGACGCCGTCATCGCGGCCACGCTGGACATCGCCGAGAAGGTCTTCGCGACGCTGTGAGCGCGCGGGGCGGCCGCGCGCCGCCCGCCTTCCAGACGCATCCCCCGCCCGGCGCGCTGCGCGTCGGACGGCGGCGCATTGCGGTACGGCTCACGGCGCCTTGTAGCGCTGGTAGAGCGCCGTCACCGCTCTCACATACTGCTGCGTTTCCGCATACGGCGGCACCCCGTCGTACTTGCTGACCGCGCCCTCGCCCGCGTTATAGGCGGCCAGCGCCAGGTCCAGCCGGCCCGGATACTGGTCCAGCAGGCGCCGCAAATGCCGCGAGCCCAGCCGCACATTGGTCGCCGGGTCCACCAACGCCCGTTCCATGTTGTCCACCGTCAGCAGCGTGGCGGCGGTCGCCGGCATCAGCTGCATCAGGCCCAGCGCGCCCTTGGGCGAGCGGGCATCGCTGCGGAATCCCGACTCCACCGCGATCACCGCGGTCAGCAGCGCCCGGTCCACGCCCGAATCCAGCGCCGCCTGCGCGATCAGCCCGTCGTGCAGGGCCGGCGGCGGTCCGTCCCAAGGCAGGGCCAGCCTCGGCGCCCAGATGATCAGGCCCGGCCGGCGCGCGCCCTGGCCGGACTCCGGCTCGCACATCAGGCACAGCGGTGCGCTGCGCGCGGCCACCCGGGGCAAGGGCCGCGCGCCATGCCTGACATAGCCCTTGGGCACCTTCATGCTGCGCCAGACGCCGTGGGGGTCCTTGTAGCGGTAGGTCTCCATGGCCGCCGCGCCGCGCGGAGCCAGCG